>CAZPQC010000053.1:10910-24695 GCA_964588525.1 uncultured Spirochaetaceae bacterium | reverse complement strand
TCTTGACGTAGCCGGTGCAGCGGCAGAGGTTGCCGTCCAGGGCGTGGCGGATCTGTTCCTCTGAGGGCCGGGGAGTTTTTTTCAGGAGGGCGAAGGTGGCCAGGACCATCCCGGGGGTGCAGAATCCGCACTGCACCGCCCCGGTTTCCACGAAGGCCTCCTGAATCGGGTGGGGTTCGTGAAATGTCCCCAGTCCCTTCACCGTGGTGATCTCTCTCCCGAGAGCGGAGGCGGCCAGAACCTGGCAGGAGTTGACCAGCACGCCGTCCAGGAGCACCAGACAGGAACCGCAGGCTCCTTCCCGGCAACCCTCCTTGACCTCGGTGTGGCCCAGGTCGCGGAGTACATCCAGAAGCACCTCATCCCCCCGCAGGGAGATCCGCAGTTCCGTCCCGTTGATGGATAGGGTTCCGGTCATGACGCGCTCCCGGCGGTCGATTCGCGGGATGTTGGGGATGATTGGAGGGCGGAGGCAAGGGTCCGCTTGAGCTCGATAGGCGCGCAGGCGTTCAGATACTCGGCGCTGAATCCCATGCGGGCGGGAAAATCGATATCAAGCTGTGCAACCGCTTCCTCGAGCAGCTCTGACGGTGCGGCGGGAACTTCCGAGCCCTCGAAAACCTTTTCCACCTCCGTAAGCCTCCGGTAGCGTCCGGAGCAGCCGACCACGACGATCCGGACCTCTTCGATCCGCCGCGGGCTGCATCTCAGCAAAACCGTGAAGTTGAAGGCGGGTCGGTCGGTGCGTGTGCGGGTGTGCCGGTAGTAGGCTCCCTGCCAGGGCCGATCGGGCAGCCGGATCGAGGTGATCAGCGTGTTTTGCCGGAGGTCCCTGTTCTGCAGGTATTCCTCGAGTGCCCGGGTGCCGCTGTTCGCCCCTGCAAGAGAGAGCTCCGCTTCCAGAGCCAGAAGCGGTCCCAGCAGATCCGACCAGTAGGGAAACATGGAGATGCTGCCGCCCAGGGAGATGCGGTTTCGAAGCGGCTCGGTGGCGGCGGAGGAGAGGGACCGACTCAGCAGATGTCCCGATTCGACCAGGGCAGCAGCCGCCTGGCAGTAGCTCAAGGCCGCACCGAGCTCGATCGTACCGTCCCGGACTCGGCAGAACTTCAGGTCCAGCCGGCTCACGTCCATCAACCCCCGAATCCGCGTCATGCCGCCCCACAGGATCCCGGTTCCCCCGCTGTGGGGGACGACACCATCCAGTGCGAGAATCCCGGGGACTTCTTCCAGCTCGTTCGGAAAATACCACTGAATCTCTGCCACTGCATCCACCTGCTACTTTCCTGCTTTATCCGAATCAGTATGAGTTTTCGGTTTAGGCAAGTCAAGAGAACCTGGGGACCGCCGGTACCGGGTGGCTGAAACTGTGGGACTCTGCCGGACGGTTTCCGCCCAGCAGTTTCTACCGGTTCTTAATAGATAGAATAGCTTCACTGACCTATACTGATCCACATGGGCAGTACGTTCCACGGGCTGGTTTTCACATTTTTGACGGGTTCGGCGGGGGCTCTGTACAGTTTGAACTACAAGTTCAAAGAGCGAAAAGCCTATCCGACAAATCCCGTCATGTTTTTCTTTTCAGTGACCTTCGTCCTCGTGACCACTGTTTTTCGTCTCCTGTTCCACGAACCGTTCTACACCCGGGAGGCCCTTCTGCTCGGGGTGCCCTTCGGGATATGCATGTACCTGGCCCTACGGTTGTACTTCGTGGTGGCCAGACGGGCACAGCTGAATATAAGCTGGTTGATTATCCAATTCAGCCTGCTGGTCCCCTTTGGCCTGAGCATTTTGATCTACCGGGAGACCCTGGTGCTGCAGGCGATCCTGGGGGTGGTACTGATATTCTCCTCCATAGTCTTCTTCGCATTGGGCAAGCGTTCATCCGGTCACGATGCGGCCATTCCCGACGCCCGCACCTGGATTCTCCTGGCCCTCGCCTCCTTGTTTTCCGGTATAGGGGTAAGCGTGCCCAGGGTTTACGTGGCTTTGAACCCGGCAGGAGGAGCCTTTACTTTGGGTTTTTACCAGGGGCTGACTCTGGTGATCCTCTCCGGGGCCGGTCTGCTGCTGGGATGGAAAAAAAGCCCCTGGAAGAACTGCGGGGGTATTCTGCTGATCGCCTTCAGCATGGGAGTAACCAGCGTTCCCGCGAACGCTTTCATCACCATGGCTCTGAAGTTCCTGCGGGGGGCTGTTGTCTATCCCCTGCGAAGTGTACTAAATATCCTCTGCGTTTTTATTCTATCGTTCCTGCTCTTCAAGGAGCGGGTTCGGACTCTGGAGGCGATAGGTACTTTGCTGGCTGTAGCCGGAATCGTTCTGGTGTCTGCTACTCTTTCCTGATATCCGGTGTGTTGTACTCGGTGACCAGGTCTGCGATCAGGTCGTAGGACTCTTCGGGAATGATTCGCCCCAGGACCACCTGGATTCCTTCGCCAACGATCCCTCGCCACCGCGCAGCCGCGTCGGCGGGGACCGGATGGATCTGGAGACCCTGCTGCACCATGGCGCTCAGGGCCTCCTTCTCCAGGCTGACCATCTCGGTGTTCAGCTTCCGGGCAAGCTCATCGAAGGTGGCGAGCAGTTCCACCCGCAATTCGTCGGGGATTCGGTCCAGAGATTCTGAGCGCATCACCACAGCCCCCACCACCGGGGCCACGGGCAGGGCGGTCATGTGGCGGGCCGGCCCGAACCACTGGAAGATGGCTGCGACCAGAGGCGGGGCGTAGAAGGCATCGATCATCCCGGTCTGCAGCCCTACCAGGATATCTCCAAAAGGAAGGCTGAATGCGTTGAAGCCGATCTTGCGCCAGGTATCGACGAAATCAGCGTTACCCGCCGGTACGCCCAGCTTCAGGCGCATCAGGTCTTCCGGAACGATCAGGGGAACACGTCCGAAGAAATGAACCCACCCGGCCTTCGAGAAGGCGAACAAACGATATCCCGCGCTTTCGAGCCTGTCTTCGAAGTAGGTTTTACTGCGCTCCATCACTCGCTCCAGCTCTTGCTCTTCCTGAATGAGGAAAGGAGTGCTGAGGGCGAGGATCCCCGGGTCCAGCAGGCCCCAGCCCAGCTGGGTCAACGCCGCACCATCGAGCTGACCGATGCGCATCTTGCGAATCATGTCCGCCTCCTCCCCGGCGATTCCCCCGGCGTAGATCTTCAATTTGACCCGCCCCCCGGAAATCCGGTCCCAATCGGCAGACAGGCGGCGTAAGGACTCGGCCCAGGGTGAGCCTGCCGGAGCCACGGTCGCGATCTTGAGGGTCAGCGCTTCGGTGCGGAGGCAGCTCAGAGAGAGCAGCAGAATCAGGAGGAGGTATCTGCGACAGCCGGCCGATGCCATGGTCTGTATTTTGACACAGATCTCAGCCGGGCAGCAAGGCATGTGGTTCGGTGCGACAATCTATGCCCCCGGCACGCTCCTGGACCGAATGAGCCGGATAATGAGCTTTTCCAGTTCCACGGCCAGCAGTACGATCAGGCTCAAGCCCAGACAGATCCCGATCTGAGGCAGGGAGAGCGGAAACGTAGAGAAGAAGCTCCGTACGAAGGGCAGGTAGATCACGGCAATCTGAAGAAAGAAAGTCAGCAGCACGGCAAACAACATGTACCTGTTGGAGAGCAGACCTATCCGGAACAGGCTGCTGTGTCGTGACCGCTCGGCCAGCCCGAGGGTCAGCTGGGAAAAAACCAACGTGGTAAAGAGCATGGTTCTCCAGGTGCCGCTGTCGGAGAAGGTCTTCAGTACGGCCCCGAATAATCCGTACTGGCTGCCCCCGACCCACAGCGCCAGAGCGGCCATCAGCAGGCCTACCCAGAGGATGTGCGCGCCCGTGGTTCGGGTGAGGATCGGGCGGGACGGCTCCCTCGGGGGCCGGCTCATCACATCCTTCTCTCCGGGTTCCACCCCCAGGGCCAGGGCGGGAAGCCCGTCGGTGACCAGGTTCATCCAGAGTATCTGAACGGGAAACAGGGGGATGGGGAGACCGAACAGCGGCGCCAGCAGCATGACCAGGATCTCCGCCCAGTTGCTGGCCAGGATATAGCGCACGAAGCGAAGGATGTTGTCGAAGATGATCCGTCCCTCTTCCACCGCCGCCACGATAGTGGCGAAGTTGTCATCCTGGAGCACCATGGCCGCAGCCTCTTTGGAAACGTCGGTGCCGGTGATCCCCATGGCCACTCCGATGTCCGCGGATTTCAAGGCCGGGGCGTCGTTGACGCCGTCTCCGGTCATGGCCACGACGTGGCCCCGTTCCTGAAGGGCGTTGACGATCTTCAGCTTGTGCTCCGGGGCAACCCGGGCATATACGGAAACCTCTCCCACTTCTTCCGCCAGATCGCCGACCTCCATGCGGGCCAGATCCCCGCCGGCCAGAACGCGGTCGGTGTTGTCAAAGCCCAGTTGGGCGGCGATGTTGCGGGCGATCAGGGGATGGTCTCCCGTGATCATGACCGGCCGGATACCGGCCCGACGGCAGGTTTCCACGGCGTCCTTGACTTCGGAACGCAGGGGATCGAGCATGCCGATCATGCCCACGAAGGCCAGGTCCCTCTCCCACTGCTCCTGACCCTGCCGGCTGTCGGTGACTTTCACGGCAACGCCCAGAACCCGGATGCCCCGAGCCGCCAGATTTTCATTGGCTCCCCGGATACGCCGTTCCCAGATCTCGGTCAGGGGTTTCAGGGCACCCTCGTGCAACACACCGGAGCAAACCTCCAGCAGAATGTCCACCGCGCCCTTGGTAAACACCGCCATGGAGGAACCTGCCGAGGCGATATGCCCGCTTCCCATCCAGGGCGAGAAGATCTCCCCAAGACTTTCGCCCAGCTGTGCCGCTGGCACCGATGGGCTTGAAGTTCCGTGCGGCCGATCAACGGGGCCGGCATCCGCACCAATCCCCGACAGTGAATGTGTCGTGGTCATGCGCTTGCGCTGCGAATCGAAGGGAAGTTCCCCGATTCGGGGAAGCACATCCTCCAGATCGGGTTTGAACAAGCCGTTGCGGGCCGCCGCCGAGACCAGGGCGCCTTCGGTGGGATCTCCGAGGGTTTCGAATCGCTCGCTTCCCCCATGCCCCTCGCTGTGCACCTTGAGAACGGCATCGCTGCACAATGCGGCCGCGGTCAGCAGCAGCGTCGCCGCCGGATCCGCCGCAGCCCTGGTGGCAACCGCGGTGCCCACGTGCGCGGGTCCCGCGTGCTCAGAGGAAAACTCCACCTGGTGATCCAGCAGGTCCAGGACGGTTACGGTCATCCGATTCTGGGTCAGGGTCCCGGTTTTGTCCGAGCAGATCACAGTAACCGAACCGAGGGTCTCCACGGCGGGAAGCTTGCGGATCAGGGCCCGGCGGCGGAGCATCCGTTGAGCTCCCAAGGCCAGAGCGATGGTAACCACCGCAGGCAGTCCCTCGGGGATCGCGGCCACGGCCATGCTCACCGCCGTTAAGAACAGCTCCCTGAGGCTCTGACCCTGAAAGATCCATCCTTCCACCGCCACCAGGGCGATCAGGCCCAGAGCGCACAGGACCAAAACAACGCTCAAGGAGGCCAGTTTTTTCTGGAGGATCGTCTTTTCCGGCGCGGTCTCCTGGATCAGGGTGGCGATGTTTCCCAGCTCGGTCGTCATCCCCGTAGCAGTCACCACGGCCTTGCCCCGCCCGTAGGTGACCACCGTACCCATGTAGAGCATGTTTCGTCGATCCCCGAGGGGCAGCTCCACTTGCTTCAACGGCGCGGTGTCCTTATCCACCGCCTCCGCCTCCCCGGTGAGGGCTGCTTCCTGGACCTTGAGATTGGCCTCCTCGATGATCCGGCAGTCCGCAGGGACGAGGTTGCCCGCCTCGATCAGGACGACATCCCCGGGAACCAGTTCCCGGGCCGGGACCTCCCGGACCTGAGACTCCCGCAGCACCCGGACCGAGGGCGCGGACAGGCTCTTCAGCGCGGCCAGAGCCTTCTCCGCCCGGAACTCCTGCCAGAATCCGAGAAGCGCGTTGAGGATCACGATCACCAGAATTACCAGGGCGTCTTCCCACTCACGAAGCAGGAACCCCGACACCGCCGCTGCAGCAATAAGCAGGAGGATCATGAGGGAGGCGAACTGCTCGGCGAAGATGCGAAGGGCGGATTTCGCCCCCCGGTCGAGCAGCTCATTCGGACCCTGTTCCTCGAGCCGCTGCGCAGCCTCGGAAGCCTCGAGCCCGCGGTCGCCTGTCACTCCCAGCCGGTCCAGCGCCGCCTCGCAGTCGAGGGTGTGCCAGGTTGATGCGTTGCCTGACGTGCGGCCCGATGCCTTGCCCGATGTGTTGCCTGTTACCATGATTGCGGTTGATTCAGACTTTCTGCTTGCTGAATATAGGCGTAGCCTAAGCGCTTCGGCGGATCTTGTCAAAAGGCTCGTTCGGGGTTTATGGTGATTCTTGAGCCGGTTATGGACTATCCCAAGATTCGCCCCGTAGAGGCGCTGCCCGTCCAGGAGAACATGATCTGCCTGCGCGACCCGCAGGGGTTTTCCGACAAGCTGCTGCTAGTTCCCCCCGCCCTCTTCTACGTTATTTCGCTGTTCGACGGCAGACATTCGGTCCTGGATATTCAAGCGGCCTATACCAGCCGGTTCGGTGAGCTGCTGCTCAGCGAAAAGGTCCGGGAGATCATCGCTCAGCTGGACGAGGCCCTGTTCCTGGAATCCGAGCGTTTTCGGCAGGCAAGGCTGCAGGCTGTCGAACAGTTCCGCAGCGCGGAGGTTCGGGAGGCAACCCACGCCGGAGTGTCCTATGAAGCGAAAGCCGCGGAGCTGGAGCAGCAATTGGAGGCGCTGTTTGCCGAGCCGGAGGGCCCCGGTGTTCCCGACACGGCCCACCCTTCGGGTCGACTGCGGGCTCTGATCGCTCCCCATATCGACCTGCGCCGGGGTGGGCGCTGCTTCGCCTGGAGCTACGCCGAGCTTGCCCGGGAAGCTCGGGCGCGAACCTTTGTAATCCTGGGAATCGCCCACGTGCCGACAAAGCATCCCTTCGTTTTGACAGACAAGGACTTCCAGACTCCCTTTGGCAGGCTGCCTACGGACAGGGCGTTCCTGGAGACGCTGAGAGCACACTGCCGTACCGATTTCTACGAAGATGAGTTCTGCCACCGCAGCGAACACTCCATCGAGTTTCAGACTCTTTTTCTGCAATACCTGTATCGAAACGAGGAACGCTTGAGCATCGTCCCGATACTCTGCTCGCTGCCACCGGAGCTCTATCTGGGAGCAGCCATCTCGGAGCATTCCGAAGTCGAGGAGTTTGTCGAGGCGCTGGGTGAAACCTTGGAGCGGGCGGACTCTGAGGTCTGCTGCATCGCCGCGGTGGACTTGAGCCATATCGGGCGGCGCTTCGGGCAAAACGTCGCTATGTCACCGGAGCTTCTCAAACAGGTGGAGGAGGAAGATCGGTCCATGATCGACACGATTCTCAAGTTGGATGAGGAAGCCTTCTTTCGGGGCATCCAGCAGGAGCAGGATCGCCGCAATGTCTGCGGTGTGCCCGCTATCTATGCACTGCTCAGAGTCGTTCAGGCGGAGGAGGGCAAGCTGTTGCGCTACGATCAGGCGGTGGATCAAGCCACCCAGTCGGTCGTCAGCTTCATGGCCGGGGCGTTTTACGGCGGCGGTGCCTAGGAAGGGGAGGCGACCATCACCCCGCGAGAGAGGATTTTCGCCGCCCTGGGGCACCCCGCGACTCCCGGGCGACCGACACCGGATCGGGTTCCTGTTATGGAGCTGTCCATCGACTGGAAGGTGATCCGGGGTTTGAGCTGCTCGGACTATTTCGACCTGATCGAGCGGCTCGATCTGGACGCGGTGTCCGTCAATCAGGTCATGTACCTCCTCGGGCTCAATCCCCTCGTGTTTCGCTTCAAAAAAAACTACACCGATGTCTGGGGTGTGCGCCGCAGGATCACCACGGAGCTGCTGCCCTACGCCTCCAGCCATCCGATCCGGGCTATGGAGGACCTGCGCGATTTTCGCATCCCCAATCCGCGAAAGGATCCCGTTCTCAGGGCGGTGCGGAAGGTGGCGCGGCGTTTCAAGGGCAGGAGGGCGGTCATGTTCGTGGGGCGAGCCGTGTTCGCCGCTTCCTGGTACCTCTGCGGAATGCAGCGGCTGCTGGAGAGCTATCTTCTGGAGCCGGAGTTCGCCAGGGCGCTCGGGCGGATGGTGGAGGAATACAACCGGGAGCTGCACCGCCTGGCCATAGCCGAAGGGGCTGATCTGATCGTTCTGGGCGACGACTATGCCCACAAAACCGGAACGATCATGTCCCCAGACCAGTTCCGGGAGTTTATCCTGCCGGGCTTGAGCAAGGTGGTGAAGAACATCAAGAGCCACGGTGCCTACTGCGTGAAGCACACGGACGGAAACATCTGGGCGATTCTGGATGACATCGTGAACACCGGGATCGACGGGGTCGGTCCTCTGGAGCCGGGCGCCGGCATGGATCTGGCGGCTGTCAAGCGAGCCGTGGGAGACCGGGTCTGCGTGGTGGGCAACGTAGACGTGGATCTGCTCTGCCGCGGAACCGCCGAGCAGGTTCGTCAGACCACCCGGGCACTGGTCCGGGCCGTATCCCCGGGCGGCGGGCACATACTCTCTTCGGGGAACTCGATCACCTCGGCGGTGCGGCCGGAGAACTTCCGTGCCATGGTCGAAACCGCCCATGAGCACGGACGCTACCCCATCGCTTCCTCCTGACCAGCAAAAGACTTGACAAGAGCCGTAAAATACTATACAAATAATAAGTAATTTTTGTCTGGAGGTGCCGAAGGTGAACACACATCCCAAAAACTCCTTGAAAATCCTGCAGCTCCTGCTGCGCTGCGGCATGGTTTGCCGGGAAGAGCTGAATGTGGTGCTCGAGATGATGCCGGCGATTTCCGACGACCGGGCGTTAACGGTGAAAGAGCGCGGTTTTACAGCGACGGGAAGCATCGGAGTCACAACTCCTACAGAACACGGAGATCCTGGAGTTTGATTGACAACATCCGTGCAAGAGACTAGGCTGACTCCGGATTCGCCGGAGAGCCAATGAACCGTTTAAGGAGAGAGTCCATGCCTGTTTTAGGTTGGGGATTGATCGGTTGCGGGGATATTGCCGGAAAACGCGTTGCCCCGGCGTTACGTGATCTGGACAACTGCCGGTTGATAGCGGTCAACAGGGCACAACACGATCTTGCCGAACAGTTCGCCCGGGAGTTCGGTGTGGGGCGCTGGTACAGGGACTGGCGGGATCTGCTGGAGGACGGGGAGATCGCTGCCGTATATATCGCCACACCTCCGCACCTGCATGCCGAACAGACGATCGCCGCGGCCGAAGCGGGAAAGCACGTCATCTGTGAAAAGCCCATGGCCCTGGATGCTCAGTCGTGCCGGCGCATGATCGCCGCCTGCCGGGGAGGAGGTGTGCGGCTGAGCGTCGCCTACTACAGGCATTTCTATCCGGTGGTCAGTCGGGTCAAACAGATCCTTGACTCCGGGGAAATAGGAAAGGTCGTTCTGGCGGAGATTCGGGCCTTTGAGAACTTCCGACCCGAAGCGGACGACCCCCGCTACTGGATGGTCCGTAAACAGAAGGGAGGCGGCGGACCGTTGATGGATTTCGGCTGTCACCGTATCGAGGTGCTGCTCAACATCCTGGGAGCGGTGTCCGGGGCATGGGGGAGCCAGGGCCGCCTGGTGACGAACTGGGACGTGGAGGATACCTCGGTATCGGTTTTGGAGTTTCAAAATGAGTCCCGCGGAATGCTGGCGGTAAGTCGGGCGATCGATGAGCCCCAGGACACTCTGGACATCTACGGCAGCGCCGGATCGATCCACATCCCGGTGCTCAACAACGGCTCGATGACGGTGTTCACAGCCGGCGGCGAACGCCGGGAGGATCACCCGCCCCACCCGAATCTGCACCTGCCCTACATCCGTGCGGTCACCGAGGCGTTTCTGGAAAACAGGGAACCTCCCGTCTCGGGAGAAACGGGCTTGAGGGTGGCGGAGATCATCGAGGAGATCTACAGTTGAAGGCTGCTGTGTTCAAAGCTCCGGGGCGAATAGAGGTTCAGGATCTTCCGATTCCCAAACCTTCTCCAGGAGAGGTGCGTGTAAAGGTGCTGGGCTGCGGGGTATGCGGGACCGATGCCCATATCTTTTCGGGAGATATTCACAACGCCGAACCCCCCGTGGTTTTGGGCCATGAAATCTATGGCAAGGTGGACGGACTGGCAGAGACGGTTAGCGGATTTCAGATCGGCGATCCTGTGGTGGTGGATCCGTTCATCTTTTGCGGGATCTGTGACAGCTGCAAGCGCGGGGAGTACCGCTTCTGTGAACGGGAAACCTTCGTCGGCTATCACCGGCAGGGAGGGTTCGCCCAATACACCTGTATTCCGGAGGCCAACATTTACAAAATCGGGGCCGGCATCGTAGCAGAAGAAGCGATATTGGCAGAAACCCTCTCCACGGTGTTGGCCGGCCTGTCGAGGCTCCAACCGGAGGCGGGTCGATCCGTGCTAATCCTGGGTGCCGGTACCGTTGGATTGATCTGGAATGCGTTGCTGAACAGCAGCCTGCCGGTTACGCTCATCCAGACGGAGTTGCTGCCGATGAGACGAAAGAAAGCCGAAGGGTCGGGAGCCGATCGGGTTCTCTCCCCACGGGAGATGGACTTGAGGCAGGAGGTGCTGCGGCTCTGTCCAAAGGGTGTCGACTACTTGATCGACGCCACCGGATCTACCGCCGCGGTGGAGGAGGCACTTCCCCTGCTACGGCGGGGCGGGACCTTCCTGAGCTTCGGGATCTGCCCGGAAGACGAGCGGCTTTCTCTTTCTCTGAACTGGTTTTACCATCGCCAGGCGCGTATCCTCACCTCCAGGCGCCCGCCCCGGGAAATGCAGCGGGCCATCGAGCTGCTCGAGCACGGGCGGCTCGCTCTGTCCGATCTCGTGACCGGGGTCTATCCCCTGGAGAAAATCGAATCGGCCTTTCAGCGTTTCTTCGAGGCTAAGGATCGAGAAATCAAGATGATGATCGATCCCTGGATGTAGAATCGTTTTTTTCGCTATACTGGCAACCTATCATACTCATCATCGGCAGCGGGAAGGAGCAAGGCATGCACGAGTCAATCGAGGAATACGTCGGTCAGAGTCTGTTCAACTACCAGGCGGCGCTGGTGGAGAGCGGCAGCTCTCTGGGGGAGTTCATCCGCAGGGACTACATCGACAAGTGGCTGGGGGATGATCTGTACAACGCCCTGGCCATCCGCACGACCTTCGTCAATGCCCTGCAGCTGCAGTTGGCAAAAGAGGGGCTTTTCAACATCGAGCGGGTGTCCTTGAGCCCGGTCACCGACCCGTTGGCCCACGACGTGGAGCACACCCCCTCGATCCGCTACAAGGGCCAGACCTACATGACCACCCATTCGATGATCTACTCCAAGCTGCTGGCATTGTTCAATCCGCGAATCAAGGGGATCTTCGTGGATTCTCCCAACATCCGCCTGGAGATGGAGAGTCCCAACCGGGTCCAGCGGGGCAAGTACCTGATCGATTTTTCCCAGATGGATATCGAGGTGCGCCGCAATAGTGGTATCGACCTGGATGCCTATCTCCACGAGAGCGGGCGGGTGGAGCAGATCCTGCGGGAGGACCATGAGAAAGCCCTCGCCTTCTTCGAGCGTCTCATCACGACTGCCGTTAAAGCGATCCTCGACACGAATGAAGAGAATCTCAAGGCCCTGGGTGTGGCCGTGGAAGAGCCCAAATCACCCTTTCCCCGCTTTCTCAAGGATGAGGCTGTGAAGCGGCTGGGCACCAGGGCGATCGAGCAGCCCCTGGGACAGACCGTGAAAGGACAGTTCTTCTGGATCACCGGCCTTCTACGGGAAAACTACGACCTGATCTACCCCTATCTGAAAGCGGATGGAGGCAAGGTCCCCCTCGCGGAGTTCGACTCGAAGCAGATCTACAACTACGACCTCTGCGCCCAGAGCCTGCAGCGCAGCGACAACCGGTACGGACCTGCCTACGAGGTGCTCTCCGGAGGCCTGCGGGAATGGCTGTTCGAGACCATCGTGGAGCGGCTGATCGACAACAAGATCATCGATGTGCGCCCGAAGATTGAGGGCGACAATGTCGGGAACATCGACGAGCTGGGCGGATACGGGCCTTTCCTTCTGGCAGCCTCCCAGAGAGACGGGGAGGGCAGAGCGCTGTTCCCCGAGACCTTCGGCGGCGGACTGGGGGTGGAGCGCTGCCTCTTTGCCCTGTGCCTGGGAGAGAAGATCCGTCAGGTGGACCAGATCACCCTGTTCGGCAAGAATCCCGACTCCTACCCCCTGTATTTGTTCTAGTGACCGCCGTGGTGCCTATCCTTTAATCGAGCCGGCCAGCAATCCCCGCACGAAGAAGCGCTGCAGGGCGAAGAAGATAATCAGTGGCAGGACCATGGACACGAACGCACCGGCGGTGAGCAGGTGCCAGTCCTGGCCGCGGGTGCCGATCATGTTGAGGAGCCGCTGGGTCAACACGGCGACGCTCGGTTCGGTTCCAAGAAATACCATGGCCACCAGGAGGTCGTTCCATACCCACACGAACTGGAAGATGGCGAAGGCGGCCAGAGCGGGAACGGACAACGGCAGGATCAGGTAGATGAAGATCCAGAAGTGGGTGTAGCCGTCGATAAACGCCGATTCCAGAATCGAGCGGGGGATGGTGGAGATGTAGTTGAACAGCAGGTAGATGGCCAGGGGCAGGCCGAATCCGGTGTGGGCCAGCCAAATGGCCAGGAAGGTGCCGTTGATCTGCAGCTTGAGGTAGTCCCTCAGTATGGGGATCAGGGAGATCTGAAGGGGAACGACCAGCAGGGCGACTACGACCGTGAAGAAGATTTTTCTTCCCGGAAAATCCACCCAGGCGAAGCCGTAAGCGGCGAAGGCAGCGATGAGGATCGGGATCACCACCGCGGGTATGGTGACGGTGACGCTGTTGAGAAAGGCCCGGAGCAGGTTCTCGGAACGGATCGTGACCGTCCTGCCCTCGGCATCCACATAGGTGATGTCCTTCCCCGCCAGGACCTGCCTGTAGTTTTCAACAGTGAATTCGGGATCCCGTACCACGGTCCACCAGCCGCTGCGGTTGACCACGTCCCGGTTTCTGAAGGAAGTAATCAACAGCCCGATGGTGGGAATCGACCAGGCCAGACACAGGATGAGCAGGATGACCGTGACCAGTACGCTTTTGTTTTCCTTTTCTTCACTAACAGCCATCAGAACACCTCCCTCTGCATGAATTGTTTCAGGTTGTACCACATCACCGGGATGACCGCGATCAGGAGTACTATGGCGATGGCCGAGCCACGCCCGTAGTTGAGGAATTTGAACATCTGCTTGTACTGCTGGCTGGCCAGCACTTCTGTGCCGTACAGCCCGTTGGTCATCGAGTATACGATGTCCCAGATCTTCAGAGTGATGATCAGGATGGTGGTAGAAACGGTGACGATCGTGCCCCGAATGTAGGGGATCACGATGCTGGTGATTACCCGCAGCTCCCTGGCGCCGTCGATGCGGGCCGCTTCTTTGAGGGAAGTGGGAACGCCGCGCAGGGCCGCGGACAGTACGATCATGGCAAAGCCGGTCTGCATCCACACCAGGATGATGATCAGGAAGAGCGTGTTCCAGGGACGGGCGGTGAGCCAGCCGACCGGCTGTCCGCCAAAGGCGGTCACGATCGCGTTCAGGATGCCGATCTGGG
>CAZPQC010000053.1:0-10810 GCA_964588525.1 uncultured Spirochaetaceae bacterium | reverse complement strand
CCGACCGGCTGTCCGCCAAAGGCGGTCACGATCGCGTTCAGGATGCCGATCTGGGAGGCCCCGGCTGGCTGATAGGCATAGACGAATTTCCAGATCACCCCGGCCCCGATGAAGGAGATGGCCAGGGGAAGGAAGATCAGCGCCTTGGAGAACTTCTCCAGATGGGAACGTTCGGCCATGAGGGCGATGATCAGCCCCAGCAGCACGCTTAAGCCGGTACCCAAAACCAGCCAGAGGAGATTGTTGCGGAAGGCGGTCAGCATGACCCGGTCGGTGAATACGTAGGCGTAGTTGGCCAGGCCCACGAACTTGTTCGAAGCCGGACCGAAAAAACTCAGGTACAGGCTGCGCAAAGTCGGCAGGACCAGGTACCAGCCAAGGATGGCCAGAGCGGGACCCACGAAGAGAAAGGGCTGCAGCCGCCTGCGCCAGGTGGGACCGAACTGGGTGATCACCCAGTTTGTGAGAAAGAACAGCATCGCCACACCGCCTACGCCCCAGATGATGGCCACGACCGCAATGACCGCCGCCGGAGCGTTGCTGTCTCTGAGGAAGCGAAAGCCCGCGTACATCACTATGAAGCCGAGTCCCGGAACCACGATGGCGATCAGCATCCGCCAGAGGAACAACCACAAGTTGGGGAAAAAGCCTTTCGGGCGTTTGGTTTTTTCGAAATCTTCCATGATGTTGTAGCCTCCTTATCTATGTATCATATCCATGAACTGGAAAGGTGATCAAGAAAAAGTTGGACGGTTCCCCTGTCGAGGGAAACCGTCCAACGCAATTTACCTGACGGCGAGGCCGATTACTTGGGCCAACTGGCCTCGATGTCGTTGAGGACCTTGTCTACGCTGACCCCGCTGACGTAGTCGACCATGCCAGTCCAGAAGGTACCGGCTCCGACTTCGGCGGGCATCAGGTCCGAGGCATCGAAACGGAAGACCTTGGCGTTGAGCAGGAGCTCCGCCTGCTTTCTCTCGATCGCCGTCGGATAGGCGTTCAGGTCCTGAGTCTTGTAGGGGAACAGGGCCCCTCCAGCTGCTGCCCAAGATTTTCCGGACTCCCAGGTAGCCAGATACTCCATGAACTGGCGCACCTCCGGCCGATCGTTGAACATCGTGAACTGGTCACCGCCGCCCAGAGCCGGGGTTCCCCACTGGGAATCGATCTGGGGGAAGCCGAACAGCCCCACCTCTGCATCGAGATTGGCCTGTATGTTTTCGGGGAAGAAGCCGGTGATGAAGTTGCCCTGCTTGTGCATCCAGGCCTTGGGGGGATTGTCGAACATGATGTTGGGAGCGTCCCCGAAATAGGTGGTCAGAACGTACTGGGGTCCACCGTACACGTACTTGGGGTCCCGGAGGCGTTTGCCCATGATCTGGACCGCATTCTTCACCCTTGGATCGTTGAAGGGGATCTGGTGCTTGACCCACTGGTCGTAGACCTGGGGACCGGCGGTGCGCAGCATGATGTCTTCCACCCAGTCGGTGCCGACCCAGCCGGTGGCTCCGCCGCTTTCAAAGCCCACGGTCCAGGGCACCTGGCCCTGTCCGATTGCCTTGTTCTCCAGGGCTTCCAATTCACTCCAGGTGGTGGGGGTGGTGAGGCCCGCGTCTTCCCAGGCTTTCTTCGGATACCAGACCAGGCTCTTCATGTTCACCCGGTGGAACACCCCGTATGTCGTGCCTTTGTAGGAGCCCAGCTCCAGCCAGACCGGCGCGTAATTCTTGCTGATGATGTCCTTGATGCCCGGCCACAGCGGTACCAGAGCGCCCCTATCGGCCAGCTTGTTCATCAGGCCGGGCTGGGGAAGGGCGGCGACGTCCGGCGGATTTCCACCCTCCACCTGCACGAAGATCAGGGTTTCGAATTCCTTCGAAGCTTCGTACTGGACATCGATTCCCGTTCTCGCTTCGAAGGGCTTCATCGCTTCATTGAAGCGCACCTCTTCCTGGTCGACGAAAGCGCCGAACACTTTGACGACTTTCGCGCCGCTGGTGCTGGATGGTGACTGGCTGCCGCCGGCGAATGCGAAGCCGGCGACTACCAGGAGGGCGAGTGCAATCACTAAGTACTTCTTCATGTAGTACTCCTTTCTAAAATTTTTTTCTTGGTTTGAACGAACACGTATTTCTTCAGAAAACGTATCGTCCCTGGTTAGGGGAAGGGATCGTCTTTTTTCATTTTTACCTCCTTCAGGCATGAATTTGGTTGTTTTCGAAGTCGCCATGATCTATACGGTACTCCTCTCAATCACGCTGAGCTGGAGCTTGATGCTCTGCATCGGGCGCTCGGGATTGGCCATGCGGGCGATCAGCAGTTCTACAGCGGAGCGTCCCGATTCGTCCAGTGCCTGATCGATGGTGGTCAACTCCATGTAATCGGCCAGGTCGATGTTGTCGAAACCCAGAACCGCCAGATCCTCTGGGATGCGCAATCCCCGTTCACGGGCGGCCTTGAGAACCCCCGCCGCCTGTATGTCCGAGCAGGCGAAAATAGCCTCCGGTGGTTCGGGAAGGTCAAGGAATTGTTTGGCCTGCTCTTTGACCCTCCACATGTCCAGAGGGTTCAAGCCGATGTACTCCTCGTTCAGAGGTACCCCGGCTTCAGCCAGAGCTTTTTGGAATCCTGTGAGCCGGTAGGCTGAGGGATGAAGCGAGTAGGGGGGCTCCCCCGCTTCGCCGATGAAGGCCATGCGCCGGTATCCCTTGCCGAGCATGTACTCAGCGGCCAGCCGTCCACCTTTTTCGTTGTCGATTTCGATGCTCGAAAAGAAGGGATGGTTGTACTCGATCAGTATGGTCTGCAGCTGGTTGTCCCGGATCCGCTCGGCATCCCCGTTTGCCAGGGGTAAGGACATGATGATCAGCCCGTCGATGCGGCGGGAGATCGGCAGCATGTCCAGATAGCCTCGAAGCTGAGCCAGGGATTCGACTGCGTACACGATCAGCTCGTACTCGCTTCCCATCAACACGTTCGATATGCCCCGCATCCGCTGTACAAAGGAGGGCTCGGTGAAGTAGGGGGTGAGCACCCCGATCCTCCTGAACTCCTTTCGGGCTCTGGCGCTGGCTTCCGCCTTGGGAACGAAGTGAAGCTCCTCGATCGCCTTGAGAACCCGCTTGCGGGTATCCTCGTTCACCCGGTGTGGGGCGTTCAGAACCCGGGAGACCGTTGCGATGCTCACCCCCGCGGTTTCTGCAACCTGGTAGATCGTAGGATCCCGCCTCATCATGAAACACCTTTTATTGTCGAAGTAAGTGCTTTCATGAAACCTCTTTACAAAATTATACGATTGGTGTAGACTTGTCAACGTTTATTCAACATTTTTTCTTCTATTATGCTCATTGCCTGTTTGAATCCACAGGGAAACTTCGATCCCGGCGACTTCGGATGGACCCAGCATCCGGATTTCGGGGGACAGCTGGTCTACGTCAAGGAGCTGTCTCTTGCCCTCGGGCGACTGGGGCACAGGGTGGACATCATCACCCGCCGCATCGAGGATCCCGCCTGGCCTGCATTCTCAGCGTCCCGGGACGGCTATCCGGGGCATGAAAATGTCCGTATCCTGCGGTTTCCTTGCGGACCTCCCGGCTTCCTGCCCAAGGAGGAGCTGTGGCCCCACCTCGAAGAGTGGGTCGGGCGAATTCTGGCTTTCTATGAAAAGGAAGAAACCTTCCCCGAAATGCTCACCGGACACTACGCCGACGGCGGTTTGGCCGCCGTGCTGATCCAGCAGCAGCGGGGAACTGCCTTTACCTTTACCGGACACAGCCTGGGAGCCCAGAAGATGGACAAGGTCATCCGGGGAGAGGAGGATTTCGCCGGGGCTGTGGAAACCTTCCGCTTCGGCCGGCGTATCGCCGCCGAGCGGGTCTCCATGGCCCGGGCCGCCCGGATCGTCACCAGCACCGAACAGGAGCGGGAGGAGCAGTACGCCCATCGGCTCTACCGAGGTGCCGTGGACCCCGCGGAACGGGGTAAATTCGCCGTGATTCCTCCGGGGGTGAATCTGGAGATCTTCGGTTCGGATCGACAGAGCGAATCGGAGGAACAAATCACCGATCGGGTCGAGGAGCTGCTGGAACGGGATATTCCGGCGGATCGCCGTAAACTGGCCACCGTGGTCTGCTCCAGCCGGCTCGATGCGAAAAAGAACCACCTGGGCCTGATCCGCGCCTGGGTCGTGAGTGAAGAGCTCCGCCGGGCGGCCAATCTGCTGATCGTCACTCGAGGGGTGCGCGACCCTCTCCGGAGCTGGGAGGGGGAGTTTCGGGGAGAAGAACGAGGGGTATTCGAGCGGCTCGTCCGTCAGATCCGGGAGAGCGGCCTGCAGGGCTGCGTGAGCGCCTTCGATCTGAACAGTCAGGAAGAGCTGGCCGCCTGCTATCGCTATCTGAGCCGGAGCCGGCGGGGTATCTTTGCCCTGACGTCGGTCTATGAGCCCTTCGGTCTGGCTCCTTTGGAGGCCATGGCCGCCGGTCTGCCCGCCGTGGTGACCCGAAACGGCGGCCCGCAGGAAAGCCTTCAGGACAACGGCGGGGCGTATGGGGTACTCGTCGACCCGGAAGATCCCGGGGATATCGCCCGGGGTCTTTTGAAACTTGCCACGGATGAACCCCGCCGGCGGGAAATGCAGGACCGCGGCCGCAGGCGGGTCCTGGACCGCTACACCTGGGAGCGTACCGCCCAAGGATATCTGGATGTGTTTACGCGAATCCTGGGGGGAGCCGATGCGGGGAGCCTTACGTTTGCGGGGCTGGAAAACGCCAGCAAGTCGTGGTTGAAAAAACTGTACTACGACAAGGAGGGGTAGGAATGATCGGGGACAAGCTCATCATCAAGGACAAACACCGCCGGGCGGCCGAGCAGATCGTGGATCGCATCCTGCCTCGGCTGCAATTCTCCCCGAGGATCTACACGATCACCATTGCCGGTGAGTCGGGCAGCGGAAAGTCAGAGACCGGCCAGGCCGTGGCCGATGCCCTGAGCCGGCGCGGCTTCAAGACTCTGGTGCTGCAGCAGGATGACTACTTTGTCCATCCCCCGAAGACCAACGACAGAACACGGCGCCGGGATATCCGCTGGGTCGGCACTCAGGAGGTGCGTCTGGATCTTCTGGATGAACACCTCGCCCAGGCCCGGGCGGGGGCGGAGACGATTGTGAAACCCCTCGTGGTGTATGGGGAGGATCGCATCACCGAGGAGACCGTTTCCCTCCAGGGCGTTGCCGCCGTGGTTGCCGAAGGGACCTACACGACCGCGTTGGATAATGTCGACACCCGGGTGTTCATCAATCTGACCTACCTGGAAACCCTGCAGTCCCGGCTGGAGCGGGCCAGGGAAGCTCAGGAGGATTTCTTGGAGAAAGTGCTGGAAATCGAGCACCGGATCATCTCGGCCCACAAGAGCCGGGCCGATTACATCGTCGACAAGGAGTACAAGGTAGTTACGCCGGGCTGACCGGCCGGGACAGAGCGCCTCCCGGAGACTGTCGCCGCTAACGCCTCTCCACCAACTGCAGATCCCGGTACGCCTTCTCGCTCTTGGCCGCCATTATGAAGTCGTTGCGGTGCAGTCCCCTGATCTTATGGGTCCACCAGCTCACGGTCACGCGGCCCCACTCCGTTAGAACGGAAGGATGGTGGCCTTCTTTCTCGGCCATCTCACCGATTTTGTTTGTGAACTTCAGAGCCGTTGTGAAGTCGGGAAACCGAAAACTTCGTTCGATACGGTAGGATCCGTTCTCCCTCTCCAATTTCCAGTCGGGAACCTGAGGAAGGTAATCCTCTATCTCCGCACGGGTAAGCGGCTGCTCCCCGCCCTGGCAGGCTGTACATCTCATTATATCCAAGGAGCTCATATACCCTCCTGACCCACAATATAATAATTTCACTATCCTGATGGCCAGTTTTAAGGGGCAGTGAGGGCTGTATTTCAGGTCTCTGCCTGGAGGATGCTCCAAATGGCGCGAATCTGCTGAGCCGCCGGACCGTCCCTGAACTCCACAAGGGGAATCCCCTGCATGAGCGCTTCCTGGACCTGGGGATCGAAAGGAATTTTCCCGATGCAGGGAGCTCCTCCCTGATTTGCCAGGGCCTCGATCTTACTGCACTGATCGGGATTGAGGTCGGCCTTGTTGATGATCACCTTTGCCGGGATTCCGAAGTGGCCGGCCAAGTCCAGGACCCGCTGCAAGTCATGGACGCCGGACACTGTCGGTTCGGTGACGATCAGCACCAGGTCGAGACCCGTGATCGAGGAGATCACCGGGCAGCCGACTCCGGGAGGACCGTCACTCAAGATGAACCGAGCTCCGTAGCGCGCGGCCAGCTGGGAAGCGCGGTTCCGCACCTCGGTGACGAGCTTTCCCGAGTTCTCCTCTCCGATGCCCAGCCGGGCGTGCGCCATCGGACCGTACAAGCTCCGGGAAACGAACCAGGTACCGTTTATGTTGTCCCGGGAGCTGATCGCTTCAACAGGGCATATGTGGAAGCACAGGCCGCAGCCCTCGCAGTCCAGCGGCTCGATGCGGTAGCGAGGCCTGTCGTTTTGCCCCTCGGATACGGGATAAATCGCCTGAAAATGGCAGGCCTTGGCGCAGTCTCCGCAGCCGGTACAGGCATCCTCATCGATGCGGTAGATCTTACCGCCGGTAAAGGCGCGGCTTTCCACCACGGAAGGTTTGAGAAGCAGGTGGAGGTCCGGAGCGTCTACATCCGTATCCGAGAATACGGCCATTGGCTTTGTACCTGCCGGTTCAGGACGATTTGCCTGTTTTGCCAAAACCGCCAGGCTGGCGGCCACCGTGGTTTTCCCCGTGCCCCCCTTGCCGCTGATGATTCCGATCTCCCGCGCCGGTTTATCGGTCCCGGATTCGGTTACGGCGGCATGGCCTGCCGGCCCGGGAGCTGTGGCAGGTTCTTTGCCCCCTTGATCTGCGAAGCTTTCTTCAACCGGTGCCGGAGGAACCGGGTCCGCCGACAGTGCAGTGATCCGCTCGAAGATTTGGAGAAGCTGCTGCTGGAGCTCCGGCTCGCCCCGGGCCAGGATTTCGCCCCGGGAGTAGCGTTCGGCATACTGCCTGCTAAAGGGGATTCGGCCGATTACGGGAACCGACACGGCATCGGCGTACCCGTCGATCAGGGAGTCGTCGCCGCTGCTGCGGTTGATCACGATCCCCGTGGGTATTCCCATCTGCAGGCTCAAGGAAACAGCCAATTTCAGATCGTGGAGGCCGAAGGGTGTGGCTTCGGTGACCAGGATACAGGCATCGCTTCCTTTCAGACTCTGCACTACCGGACATGCGGTCCCGGGAGAGGCGTCGATCAGGGTGATTTGTTCCTCGGCTCGGGAATCTTCCCGGGTTGCTCGATTTTTCACGGCCTGTACGACTTTCGGGGCGATCGATTCCCCGACGTTCAGAATCCCGTGGGAGAAGAAAAAAGAATTCTCGCCGGATGATCCTTTGACGGTTCCCGTTTGTACAGTTCCGATGGCGAACGGCTCTTCCCGCAAGGCCTGCTCCGGACAGAGGGTGCTGCAGGCGCCGCAGGCGTGGCATAGCTCGGGAAAGATAAGGACGCTGCCTTTGATGACCGCGATCGCATTGTAGGCGCAGACCTCTGCACAGCGGCCGCAGCCCGTACATTTGTCCTGATTCAGGACCGGTTTGAGTACGGTCACCGATTCCGAATGCGTGAACTCCGGATCGAGAAAAAGATGATCGTTCGGCTCCTCCACGTCGCAGTCCAGCAGGGTCACTGTCCTGCCCGCCTGAGCCAGTGTCCAGGCCAGGTTCACGACAAGGGTGGTCTTTCCCGTGCCCCCCTTGCCGCTCGCTACGGTTATTTTCATTGTATTTCCTGTCGTGGAATGTGGAATTGCGAATCTGTGATGTGATTGCTCAGAGCCTGTCTAAGCTCGGATCATGGGTGCGCCGCACTTCGGGCAGGGCACGGTGCTGCAGGGCGTTCCGGGTTGATGCGATACGGTAGCCCCACACTGCGGACAGAGGCATCCGCCCCCTGGTCCTGCACCCCGACCGCCGCCTCGCCCGCGGCCGGGTCCGGCCGAGCCTCCGGCCCCTGGTCCACCCCCAGTTCGGGGTCCCCTTCCATCTTTGCCTGGCATACGCTACTCCTTCCGCGGTCCGGACATGCCGAAGTGGGGCTGCACCGTCGGGCTTTCCGTGGCTTTGTATTTTCCGTCCTGAAATGCCTTCAGGGCGTCGGAAACCGTGCCGCTGACCCCGGTTATGACCGAAATCTTCGCGGCCTGAAGGGCACGATGGGCGTTGGGGCCGACATTGCCGGTGAGAACTGTTTCCGCCCCATGATCGGCAACGGTTTGGGCAGCCTGGATTCCCGCCCCGCCACCAGCCGACTGGGCTGCATTGGCTACGGCTTCGGTTTTGCCGCTTTCGGTATCGATGACGAGAAAATAGGCACATCGACCGAAGCGCGGATCCACCCGGGCACTCTGATCGGTTCCGCTGGAACTGACTGCTATCTTCATAGGTTACCTCCTGACATTATTGACAAACTCAAGGATTCCAGTGTTGGCCCCCGCCTCTTCCAAGTCGGCCCTGTCCCGGACCTCCCAGGCCCATCCCCCATGCGCCGCCCGGCTGCCAGCCGGCCTGTCGAGCGAAGTCAATGACTCGATCGCTGTGGCACTTCGGACAGGAGGGGGGAGCGGGTTGTTCCTCCGCTTCCTCGGTTGAGAGTTCTGCTTCCCAGAGGGCACCGCAACTCGAACATCGGTAGCGATTCAGCTTGAGTACCACGTTTCCCCCTTCGATTCGAATAGCCTTTCCCTCGGTTAGAGCTTCAGCTATTTTCTTGTGGGCGCTCTCCACGATACGAGCGCAGGTGGGGCGGGAAATACCCATGCGTTTAGCCGCCTCCTGCTGATCCAGTCCGTCTTTGTCCACCAACCGGATCGCTTCGTACTCGTCTACTGTAAGAGTCTCTTGCTCAAGGCGAACCATTGGGATACCTTGGGGCTTGAAGTAGACTACGGACGGAGGATACTGGACCCGTCTGTCCTTCTTGGGTTTGGCCATAAACCCATTCCTTTGTTGAGAATATTCTCATTTAAAAGTATAATGAGCATATTCTCATTTGTCAAGAGATTTGTTATATTATGAACGATAACATGGGGATAGACGCCATCGCAATCTCCATTTGCTTCGATAACCGGAAATTGCGATCTTATAAACGATAGTATGCTGTAGGAATGGATCGCAATCTTCGATTCCATCCGTGATCCAAGCCTGCAATGTCCAAGGAAGGAAGATATCGATGTCAGAGGCACATACGAAAAATCAGGAGAAGGAACGTCAGGAGCAGGACAAGCGAATCGCCGAGCAGTTGGCCCGGATCAAACACAAATTTCTGGTCATGAGCGGAAAGGGCGGAGTGGGAAAGAGCACGGTTGCCGTGAATCTGGCAGCCGCATTGGCTGAAAAAGGCTACTCCGTCGGTTTGATGGATGTGGATCTTCACGGTCCGAGCACCATAAAGATGCTCGGATTGGAGGGGGAACCGGTGAAGATGAGCGGACAGCACCTTTTGCCTATTCCCTACGGCGAGCGGATGAAGGTCGTGTCCATGGCTGCTTTGCTGGAGGATCGGGACATGGCGGTCATCTGGAGGGGGCCATTGAAGATCGGGGCAATCAAACAGTTTATTTCCGATGTGCTGTGGGGAGAACTGGACTACCTGCTCATCGACTCTCCCCCCGGAACCGGCGATGAACCGCTGACCGTGGCCCAGGTCATGCACGGCGCGCGGGGAATCATCGTCACCACGCCCCAGGAGATCTCTCTCCTGGATATTCGAAAATCCATCACCTTCTGCCGGCAGGTCAACATGCCGGTTGTAGGTATTTTGGAAAACATGAGCGGGTTGATCTGCCCGCATTGCGGTGGTAAGATCGATCTTTTTTCATCAGGCGGTGGCGAGCGTACAGCCCGGGAGATGGGGGTCCCCTTCCTCGGCAGAATCCCGATCCGCCCGGAGATCGTAGCCTCTACCGACGAGGGCCAGCCCTACGTTCTGCGGGATGAACGAGGCAAAGAGGATTTCAGCGTCATAATCGACAAATTGATTCACGGAGGGATACAAGAATGAAAATTGCAATGCCTATTCAAGGCGGCAAGCTTTCGCAGCACTTTGGACACAGCGAGCAGTTCTCGCTGTTCGAAATCGAAGGTCAAGCGGTCCAGGGACGAGAGGATATCACGCCTCCGCCCCACGAACCCGGCCTGTTGCCACGCTGGCTCAAAGAGCGGGGGGTGACCCTGGTCATTGCCGGCGGCATGGGTAACAGGGCGCAGCTGATCTTCGAACAGGCGGGAATCGAGGTGATCTGCGGCGCACCCAGTGAGACTCCCGATATGGTGGTGGACAGCTACCTGAAGGGGAATCTGGAGGCGGGGGACAACACCTGCGATCACTAGGATTCGCCGGCGAACCGCCCTGGGCGGGCGCCCGCGGCCGGGGCTCTATAGATCGGGGCGCCTAGTCGCTAGCGCCGGTTTCGCTCCAACCATTTCTCGGCGAAATCCACACACAGGCGCTGGGGAAACAGCTGGGCCTTGGCGTAGCCGACCAGACCCTTGCGGATCTGGTCTTTACATTCCCTTTCGAAATCTTTCCCCAGGCGCTCGAAGTCATCACTGTGGTAGTTGAAATCTTTGAAGCGCTTCCAACGGCGGTGAGCACCGACCTTCACGGGTGCTCCGGTGGAAACGATTCGCTTGCCGTGGAAGTCGGCACGGTCCTCACCCAGATGCATGGACGTG
>CAZPQC010000052.1:1965-24848 GCA_964588525.1 uncultured Spirochaetaceae bacterium | reverse complement strand
ATAGGCTGATGGATAATCCTCGAAATCGAAGTGCGTCGTTATGAGAGGTTCGAGCACGATCTTTCCCGCCCGAACCAGGTCGATCCCCAGCTCGAAATCCTTCTTCTGGTACATGTGCGTGCCGATCAGCCTGAGCTCTCTTCGTTGAACCGCCCCCAGATTTACTACGGTATCCGCTGGAAAAACGGCAACGATGATGATGTCCGCTCCTTTGTGCGAGCTGTCCACCGCCTGTATGATCGTGGCGGGAACTCCCGCACAGTCAAAAACGACGTCCGCTCCGTCGGCGCCGAAGGCATCTGCGATCTTCCCGGAAACATCAGCCGCTGACGAGGACAGACAGTGGGCCACACCACAGCGACGAGCCAGACGCAGCCTGGAATCAATGACATCCGTGACCGCTACGACCCCCGCGCCCAAACCGGCTGCGGCCTGGGCGACCAGATTCCCGATCGTGCCGGCGCCTAAAACGAGCACCCTCTTGTCCCTGATCGATCCGGTGCGGCCGATCGCGTGCACAGCGACGGCAACCGGTTCTATCAGGGCACCCTGATCGAGGCTCAACTCCGCAGGGAGCTCGATCAGCTTTTCCTGGGGCACGGCCATAAACTCGCGGGCGCAGCCCGGCAGTTGAAAACCCATGACCTTGAGGTTCTCGCAGATGTGATAGCTTCCATGGGTGCACTGGTAGCACCGCCCGCAGTAACTCTGGGGCTGTATGGTTACCTTTTGGCCGGCCGAGAAGCCCTGAACCTGCTCTCCCACCTCTACGATCTCGGCGGCCAGTTCGTGACCCTGGATCAACGGATACTCCACGTATTGATGTTCGCCGTGGTACACGTGAACATCCGAACCGCAGACTCCGATCCTGTTGACCCGCAGGAGCACCTCTCCCGGCTGGGGCTTGGGGACGGGGACATCCTGGAACTCGATCCTGCCCGGAGCTCTCATCACCGCCTGCTTCATGATCTTCTCCCGCATGATTTTCTCCCGCCTCCAACACGCCCGCTCAGGGAATCAAAACAGCTTTGGCGATGCTCAGATCATCCATCCGGGTGAAGCCCTTCTCCCACTGTTCGAGATCGAAGGTGGAGAACATGCTCTTCGTGTCGATGCGCTTCAGAGCCATCAGCCGCAGGACGCGTTCCCAGGTGGGCCAGGTATGGCTGAAGGAACCTTGAAAAGTTACGGCCTTGGCCACCAGCGGATCCAGGGTTTCCGAATATGGGTTTGCATCCCAGCCTATCTTGGTAATCTGCCCGTTCGGCCGGACCATAGCCTGGCTCTGGCGGATGGTCGCCCTCACCCCGACGGCGTCGATCACCAAATCGGCCCCAAAGCGGTCGCCCAGCTGCATCACCACGGCAATGGGATCCTCTTTGTCCGCGTACACGATCCGGTCTGCCCCCATGGATCCGGCCAGCTCCATTCTGGCCTGATCCTTGGTCAAACCGATCATCACGATGACTGCCGGGCCGCCCTGCCGCACCATCTGCAGAGCCATCAGGCCGATGGTGCCCGGACCGACTATCACCACCGTGTCGCCGGGAATGATCTTCGATTTCACGAATACCGCATTGAAGGCCACGGCCGCCGGTTCGGTAAGGGCGGCCTCTTCGAAGGAGACCCCCTCCGGAACGCTATGGAGGATTTCCTGGCGCACGCTGATGTATTCGGCCATAGAGCCGTTATACAACGCTCCGAAACCCTTACGCTGCGGGCAGAGATTGTAATTGCCCGTTCTGCAGTAGGTGCAGGTGCCGCACACCTCCGCAGCCGTTTCCCCCGTCACTCTCTGCCCGACTTGCCAATCCATGACGCCCGGGCCGACCTCTTCGATCGTCCCGGCATATTCGTGGCCCATCACCATCGGACGATTTATCGCCCAACTGACCGGTCCCTTCCAGGTATGGATATCGCTGCCGCAGACTCCCGCGGCACGAACCCGGATCAGCACCTGCCCCGCTCCGGGGGTAGGTCGCTGCACTTCACGCAGCTCTACGGAGTTGGGAGCATCCGAATAGTTGACCAAAGCTCGCATGTACAATACCTCCGGGTGAATAGTAAACCCAATTTATCCCTTATGGTCGAGATTGACTACAGATAGAACGATTACCCGGCCGGCCTGTTCCGCTCTATTCGTGAATTCGCCCACTGAGCATTACATCTAGTTCATTCTCTGGACATCGGCATCAAGGATCTTATCAAGTACCAATGCAGCAGCCCCAATGCAGTTTGCGTCTTCGCCGAACGTCGCGACGGCAAAATGCGGAGGCTGAAGCGCCCCAAACGTATAGGCTCGTTTTTTAGCTGTTTCCTTGATTCGTTTCAAAAAATACTCTCCTGACCGCGAGAGTCCTCCGGAAAAGATAACCAGTTCGGGATTCAAGATATTGATGGTATCCGCCAGGGCAATCCCTATGTAGTCTGCTGTTTGACACATAAGATCTCGTGCGACCTCATCTCCTGCTAACGCAGCTTCTGCGACTGTTTTTGCCGAAATCCGTTTGTAGTCACCCTCTGCTCGATCGAAAATTGTTGTCTTCCGGCCGGCCTTGATGAGTCGGGTTGCAGCAAGTTCAAGAGCGGCACCGCTGGCCATCACTTCGACGCAGCCCTGGTTTCCACAACCGCAGGTCGGGCCGTTTGGAGCTACCGTTAAGTGACCGAACTCACAGGCTGTTGAGCTAAGACCATGGTAGATCTCCCCATTTATGATGATGCCGCTTCCAATACCTCTCCCTAAAATAAGGCCCAGGATATGTTTAGCGCCTCGCCCTACTCCGAAGCGGGCCTGGCCCAAGGTCATGCAAGCGCCGTCATTTTCTATAGTGGTGAACAGTTTCAATTCCTTCTGCAAGATATCCACGAGTGAAATGTCATTCAATTCGGGCCAATTTGGAGCAACCAACCCGATCCCGCGTTCTGTATCGACCAGGCCCGGATAACTCAAGCCAATACCCTTTACCTTGGCTGCGATCTTTGTATCTTCGCAGATAGTTCGGCCTATTAATTCAAGAACCACTCGCAGTGTAGCGCTTCGAGACATGCCCTCAGTGAAGCTGACACGTTCTCTTTTGATAATGTTGCCGTGCAGGTCAATTACCACGGCGATCGCTTTGGACAAACCGATGTCCGCACCCGCAAGGTAGAAGGCGTGAGGATTGAACTGCACCATAACCGGTCTTCTTCCTCGAGGTGATTCCGCCGGTCCGACCATATGTACGATATCGGAACTCTCTAGCTTGGCGACGATGCTGGAAACTGTTGCCGGCGTTAGATTCGTAAGCCGGGCAAGGTGAGCACGGGAAACAGTCTGCTCCTGATTCAATACGGTAAGTACGGCAAGAACGTTTCTTTTCTTCAGTATCCCGTGAGTGTTAAATTTCATATCCCAGCCGTAAAGGCGATCCGGTTCTCATTCCGCCGGTTATAGATGAAATATATAGAATATTTTCAAGATACTGCAGCGGTTTCAGTGCGAGACGATTCAATCGTACCGCCCATGATCGTCAATGCATCGCATGATAGTCCAGACGTTATAGGGTGGAGCCTTTGCCGGCAGTTCGCACCCAGGCGCGAGCATGTATCCGCTTTTAGCACGCTTGCCTTTCTCCAAACACTTCTTAGCTTCCTCGTATATTTGTTCCGCGGTTCCCGCCTGGATTATAGAGGGCGTGATATTCCCCATGATGATGTCGTTCGGGAAATACTCCATCGCGATCTCGAGGTCCACCTCTTGGGATACACTTATGATTCCAGGATCGCCCATGGGTATTTGTGCCCAATAGGGATAGTTGCGGTTCTGTTCCCCGCAGATGTGGGCAATTATATGCCTGTACCCGAGACTCAGAATATTTTCATGAAGCCGCTTCGTATACGGCATCGCGAACTCTGCGAACATCTGGGGTGAGATGATGACGTTTGAGGCGGTGGCATCACCCACCCAAGGAATCATCTTCTCCGTACCAAACCGCTCGGCCAGGTATCGTATCAGCTCGATCTTGAAGTCGGTTACAACCTGCAGCAGCTTGTGCGCGATCTCGGGTTTTTTGAGGATCCATCTGCATAATCTGGTAACGCTGCAGAGATTTCCGGCCCCGACAAAGGGGGCTTCTATGCCGAGGGTGTAGTAACCCGAGGAATCCTCGTGGAGCTCGGCGAAACGGACAAAACGAGGAATGAAGCCTGCAGTGGCAAGCTCCGGTAGCCCCAACTTGAGCACATCCTCTTCACTCTCGACGGGAAAGCGCTTGATAGCCGGAGCCTGGGAATATGCGCCTTCGGGCCAACTAATTTCTCCTCCGAATTCCCACGCACCGAAAGAAGCATAACCGAACAGAGAGAAATCGGCAAAATTGTACTGTCTTGCGGTAGCTTTGAGGGCATAGAAACTTTTTTCAGGGTTATAGTAGTAGTCAGCGATCGAGTAACCCGTATTCAAGGTAGAGAAACCTTGTGCAAAAGAAAAAAAAGGAACCCGGTCTACCGGTTTTCTATTCAGCAGCAACGATAAACGTTGCTCGGAAGATATCCGGCCTTGATTCAACGGCATGGCAGTCCTCCAAACCCAAAATGATCCGAATTGCTCGAATTGACTCCCTAATCCGGCTTATCTCTCAACAGTTCTTCCGCTACAGTGGTGGCTTTCACTGCATCTTCGGCGTAGCCGTCAGCCTGGTACTGTTTGGCGATTTGCCCTGATAGAGGAGCGCCACCCACCAGGATGAACGGTACCGGTTCACTGCACCTTAAGATTTTTATTGCCGTAGGAATTGCCAGCATGCTGGTGGTCATCAATGCGGATAAACCCACTACATTTGCTTTTTCCTTTTTCTGTTCGTCTCCAAACACTTCGAGTTTCACGTCACTTCCCAGATCGTCGACTTCCCATCCGCCTGCCGTGAACATAGCTTTGACCAGGTTCTTGCCTATGTCGTGTACGTCACCCTCAACTACACCAATGATCATTTTGAGTTTCCTGGCTTTTTTTGATGTTCGTAGATGCGGTGTCAGGATATCCAGGCCGGTATACAAGACATCTGAGCAAAGAATGAGCTCCGGGATAAAATACTGTCCTTCATTGTACAGCTGCCCAGCACGTTTCATTCCCTCGGTCAGCCCTTCAGATATCGCGGTATAGACATCTATTCCCTTGTCAAGAACTTCCTTACACAAATCAACGACCCCTTGATCGTCCATTTCAACGACTGCCTCAGACAATCCCTGTAGTATTTCCTGTTTATCAACAGTTCGGTTCATAGACCATCCTCTCATGTCTATTTCCGGTCAGATGGGCTTATTTTTTAATAATAAATAAAATACGCCCTAAGAGTTATTTTGTCAAGGTGAGGAAATTTGCCCGGGTGACATAGAAATACAAGCAAGGGAGAATTGCACGAAAAAAACCGCTGCTATAAACTTTTTCAATGGATACTAATTCTTTAATATATAACAATTTAATCTAATTCCTATTGAAACAGTCGTACTATTTCGTTTATCCGCACTCAAACCTTATAAATTCTATTACTTTTTGCTTGACAGGTGAAATCAGATCGGATAAGCTTCTTATCCAGTTTTATTTAATATAAAACTAATGTTGACTAAGTCGATCCGAATTACCATTCTGATAATTGGATCGGCAGAGCTCAACCAATTATCTCACTAGATCCTTTGGATCTAAGAAAGCGGAGGAGTTGTATATGTCCAAACCTACCAAACTTTTTGTGTTGGGTCTTGCTCTGGTCTTTGCCTGCGGGCTTTTGTGGGCCGGCGGTCAAACGACAGCAGGGCCTGAAAAGGTGACCATAGGAGTCTCGCTGCCCACACAGGATGTGGAACGATGGGTACGTGACAAAGAGAACTTGATCTCAGAAGCGGCACGGCAGGGCGCAGACATCAAGATTCAGATTGCCAATAATGATGCTGCTCGACAGATTGCCCAGGTGGAAAATCTGCTTACCGAAGGCATAGATGTGCTGATGCTGGCTCCCCACGATGCAGAGAGTTCGGCAACCAGTGTCGAACATGCCAAGGAAGCAGGTGTTCCTGTCATGAGCTACTGCCGGTTGGTACTGAACGCAGATCTGGACGCCCACATCGCCTTCGACAACGAACGCGTAGGTGAACTACAGGGACAGTACCTGGCCGAGCATGTTGCCAAAGGAAATATTATAATCCTGAAAGGAGCCAAAGAGGACTTCAACTCTATCCTGTTCCACAGGGGAGCTATGAAGTATATTCAGCCGAAGATCGATAGCGGGGATTATAAAATCGTGATGGATCAGTTTGTACCCAACTGGCTTCCCGCCAATGCTCTGAAGATTGTCGAGGATGCTCTGACCGCCAACAAAAATAACATTCAAGGCATATTGAGCCCCAATGACAGTTTGGCGGGGGCGGCAATACAAGCCCTCGCCGCTCAAGACTTGGACGGAAAGGTCGTGGTAACCGGGGGTGATGCCGAATTAGCGGCTGCCAAGCGAGTGGTACAGGGCACACAATCCATGACCGCGTACCGGGAGTTAATCAAAATGGATACCTTGGCCATTGAAGTAGCCATCAGATTAGCCAAGGGAGAAGACATAAGTGACTTGGTGGCAACAACAATCGATAACGGCTATAAACAGGTCCCGGCGATACTCCCCGAGCCTCAGATGGTAACCAAAGACAACATCGACAAGGTTCTTATTGAATCCGGTTACCAGTCTCGTAAAGAAGTTTACGGTCAATAGACAAAAGCCGTGCACTGACCCAGTTCAACTGCTACTAAAATCAGTATATAATAGTAGAAAGAAAAGAGGGATGATCCTTAAGGATCATCCCTCTATACTAATGGACCAATGAGTCAGAAAAATGGAAAATCATATTCTTGAAATGCAGAGAATTACGAAGGATTTCCCTGGAGTTCGCGCTTTGGATGATGTCAACTTTTCGGTCGAACGAGGGAAAATCCACGCTATCGTCGGTGAGAACGGGGCGGGCAAATCAACTCTTATGAAAATTTTGAGCGGAGTCTATCCCATTGGCACCTTTGAGGGCAAAATTTTGATTGATGGAGTTGAGAAGGAATTTAAAAATATAAAAGATAGCGAGAAAGCGGGAATCACGATTATTTATCAAGAGCTGGCGCTCGTGAACCAGCTCAGTGTCTGTGAAAATTTATTCCTGGGAAACGAAATTGCATCCCGCGGCTTGATGAATTGGAGTAAGGCCTATATAGAAGCGGAGAACGCTTTGAAGGAAGTGGGATTAGAGCTCAACCCGGCAACGAAAATTTACGATCTTGGGGTCGGGCAGCAACAGCTCGTTGAAATTGCGAAAGCAATAGCTAAACATACAGATATTCTTATCCTGGATGAGCCGACGGCCTCTCTCACCAGGGGAGAAGTAGAGAATCTTTTTCAGATATTGAGACAACTCAAAGCAAAAGGGGTAACGTGTATTTACATCTCTCACAAACTATATGAGGTATTTGAGATCGCAGATTTCATTACCGTTCTCAGGGATGGCAAATCGGTTGGTACAAAAAAAGCTACCGGTGTTGATGAACACGAGCTGATAACAATGATGGTGGGTCGCGAGCTGAACAAGATGTTTCCCCGTGAGGAACATCAACCGGGGGAGGTAGTTCTGGAAGTGAAAAATTGGTCTGTCCACGATCCCGAGATTCCAGACAGAAAGCTCGTGGACGATGTGAGTTTCGTGGTTAGACGGGGAGAGATTCTTGGTCTTTCCGGATTAATGGGATCGGGACGAACCGAGCTGGCCATGAGTTTGATCGGCGCACTCGGAACGCATCACAGCGGTGAGATTCTCCTGAATGGGAAACCCCTCGACATTAGACACCCAGCCGATGCAATAAGAAACGGTCTCAGTTACTTGTCTGAAGACAGAAAGGAAAGCGGACTCGTACTGATGATGAGTATCAAGGATAACATCACCCTTGCCAGTCTTGACCGAATATCCAATAACGGGGTAATCAACGAAAATGAAGAGATTCGAGCAAGCGAGGAATTTGTCAATAAACTGAGAATTAAATGTGCTTCCATCGAACAGCAATCCAACAACTTGAGTGGCGGCAACCAGCAGAAAGTTGCTCTTGGGAAATGGCTTATGACAAAACCGGAAGTACTTATTCTGGATGAGCCTACCCGAGGAATCGACGTGGGGGCTAAAGTTGAAATTTTCAACATTATGAATGACCTGGTCAAGCAGAACGTTTGTGTCTTGATGATATCAAGCGAACTGCCGGAGATATTGGGGATGAGTGATAGAATCCTCGTCATGCACGAAGGGAAAATTGCGGGGGAGTTCGATTGGAAAGAAGCTACTCAAGAGAAAGTGATGTATTGCTCAACTGGAAGGGTGTACAATGAACGAAGCAACTGATAGACAAGCGCCTCTACAGAACTCGACAAAGAAATCGAGCCCACTGAAAGAAGCCATTATCAATTCTATTAAAAACAACATCCGACAATACACGATGATCCTGGCTTTGCTCGGAATCTGGATCATATTTGCCATTCTAACGGGCTCGGTATTTCTAAACACGCGGAACTTATCGAATCTATTTATGCAGAGCGCTACCGTCGCGATCGTAGGGATGGGAATGGTGCTCGTCATCGTATCCGGTAACATCGATCTCTCCGTAGGCTCGGTGGTCGGAATTACCGGAGCGGTTATCGGTTTTCTTCAGGTGTACGGGAAATGGGGTACTATCCCGACGATCATTATTGGTTTGTTAATCGGCATTGCCATTGGTTTTTGGCAGGGATATTGGATTGCTTACCGTGGGATCCCCGCCTTCATCGTGACTCTGGCAAGCATGCTGACCCTTCGAGGGGCGGTCCTGGGCGTTACTCATGGAACCACGATTGCTCCTTTACACAAATCTTTTAAGGCGCTGGGACAAAGATACTTGCCCAGGTTGTTTCTTCAAGATGCTCCCTTCCACGACACGAGTCTGATCATCACATGTGTAGTTATACTGATATTTATCATTATGAGCATCGGACGGCGACGCTCCAGGATACGCTTTGGATTCAAGGTGATTTCACTACCCTTGGAGATCTTGAAAATAGCAGCCATTGCGTTGCTCATGGGATTTGTCCTGTACATCATGGTCAGCTATCGCGGGATACCTTATGCAATCCTGGTGGTCCTGGTGGTCACGGTGATCTTGACGTTCGTAGCAAACAATACCGTCTTTGGGCGCCAAATCTATGCGATAGGAGGAAACAGAGAGGCGGCCCGTCTATCAGGCATCACAATCAAAAAACGCCTGCTGATGTTGTTCGTGCTCATGGGCACATTGACCTCGATCGCCGGTATCGTCTTTACTGCAAGGCTTGGAGCAGCCACGGCACAGGCAGGGTTCATGCTGGAACTGGATGCCATAGCGGCGGCTGTAATCGGAGGTACTAGTTTCTCCGGAGGAATTGGAACCATTCCGGGAGCGTTGGTCGGCGCCCTGGTCATGGCCAGTCTCGACAACGGGATGAGTCTGCTAAATTTGGACGTTACCTATCAACAGATCATCAAGGGCCTGGTCTTGCTAGTGGCGGTATTCGTAGATACCGTTTTCAAGGCAAGAAAATAGGCAAGGGGTCCTATAAGGACGCAGCATCTCACACAACTGAAGGAGATCTTTCGATGGATGTAAAAACCAGTACGGTCAATATGAATAAAAAACAGGTGATGAAACTAGCAGAGCAACTAGGCTATCGATATGAGCAGGAGTCCCATTACTGTCCCCAAGCCACTTTGGCGGCTCTGATGGACGTATTCCACTTCGACGATGATACCCTATTTAAAAGCTGTTTTGGATTTCATGGAGGGGGGGGAGACAGTAACGATGGTCCCTGCGGTGCTTTGGTGGCGGGCACAATTGCCATCAGTTACTTTTTCGGCCGGACGCGATCGGAATTTGATTTGCGAATCCAGAACTGTCAGGCAACGGGTTTGGTGAAGCGACTACACGAATACTTTGAGGAAGAGTACGGCGGCATCCGTTGCAGAGACGTACACAGGAAGTTGTTCGGCAGGGAATTCAACGTGTGGGACGAAGAAGATCTGAAGGTCTTCCTGGATATGGGAGCCCATGAGAGAAAGTGCCCGGAAGCGGTGGGTAAGGGAGCCGCGTGGGCTGCCGGAATCATCTGGGAAGAGCTGCACAGGGAAAGCAGAACAGAAAGGGTCAGAGTACGTTATTAGAATAGCCTATCCATTACGACGATTCGGAATGTGGAAGCCGGCTCCCGTTAGAACTTCAGGATAGCTTCGGAATTCATAGTTTGTTTCATTGTGCTCCAAGGAGACCAGGAATGAAAGCAAAGGGATATATGGGGAAAGTTCTCCAAATAGATGTGGGGAACAGGAGAATTGAGCAGCGACCGCTTTCCGATCTTGTCGCAGAAAAATACATCGGTGGAAGCGGCTTGGGCGCGAAATTCCTCTACGACGGGACCAAACCGGAAACGAAAGCGCTCGACCCCGAAAACCCTCTGATATTCGCAGTGGGTCCGTTAACCGGGACTCAAATCTACAACTCAAACCGCTTTGAGGTTATCGCGAAATCTCCTCTAACCGGTATCTATGGAGAGAGCAACTGCGGTGGACACTGGGGGGAAAGCTTCAAGAAATGCGGATACGATGCGCTGCTGATAACGGGGAAAGCCGATCGGCCGATAACGATCTCACTATCGAATGACCAAATAACTATGGACGAGGCAACATCTCTGTGGGGAAAAGAAACCTTCGAGACAGACCTTATCCTGAAAAAGCAATACGGTGACTCCGCTCAGGTCGCCTGCATCGGGCCGGCAGGGGAAAACCTTGTGAAGTTTGCCAACATCACCACCGATGGGACACACGCGCGTTCTGTCGGTCGGTGCGGTCTTGGTGCGGTTATGGGGTCGAAAAACATAAAAGCGATCGTGGTCCGTGGAGACAAAGAAATAGAGCTGGCTGATCCGGACAAGGTGCATGCGTTAATTAAAAAGCTGGGCTCTCCAATGGCGGAGTTTCGAAAAACCCTTGGTGCTTACGGCACCTCCGGCGGCATGGAGATGTGCGAAGAAATCGGCAATATTCCCGTGAAAAATTGGTTTCAGGGTCCATTTCCCGAAGGAGCAAAAAAAATATCGGGACAGAGAATGGCAGCAACCATTCTCACGAACAATTACCACTGCGGACGTTGCGTCCTGAATTGCGGGAGGGTGGTCAGAGCCGTGGATGGACCTTATGCCGGTGAAGACATTGGAGGTCCCGAGTACGAAACGATAGCGCTTTTCGGCTCAAACCTCCTGATCGACGATCTGCCGGCCATCGCCAAGGCCAATGAGCTGTGTAACCGCCTTGGTCTGGATACCATATCGACCGGCGGCGTAATAGGGTTCGCCATGGAGGCCTACCAGAGAGGGCTCATTTCTAAAAAAGATACAGGCGGTATTGAGCTCACCTGGGGCAATCAGGCAGCGGTGTTTTCCATGATTGAAATGATCGCTTCAAGAAAGGGATTTGGTTCTGTTCTGGCGGAGGGCGTGAGGGCGGCGGCGGAGCAGATCGGAGGAATTGCACCTGAGTTTGCCTTACATGTGAAAGGACTCGAGCCGCCGGCGCATGACCCACGAGCCAAAATGACGGTTGCGTTGGGCTTTGCTACCTCCAACCGAGGAGCCTGTCATCTGCAGGCATTCACCCACGACTTCGAAGAAGGTGCATCCATCCCTGATCTCGGTTCTGAGCAGCTCATCGACAGGTTTACACCGGATGGCAAAGCCGAAAATGTCTACCTCATGCAAAACCTGATGAGCATGTTCGACTCCCTGGTCTGCTGCAAATTCGTTTTATTCGGCGGGATGACTGTCGAACCGCTGACACAGTTACTTAACCATGTCACCGGGTGGGAATTGTCGACCGACGACTTTCTTAAAACGGGAGACCGGATTTTTACGCTCAAACGTATGTACAACGTGCGGTTGGGGATTTCCCGAAAAGATGACACCCTGCCACTGCGCATGCTCACCCATAATAGGGGCGGAGGTACGAATGCGCTGCCTCCTTTGGGCAGGATGTTGAACGAATACTACCTGTATCGCGGCTGGGATGAGTTTGGAATCCCAAAAATTGAAAAATTAAGAGAGCTAGGAATAGATACGCAGGTGATAAAATGATGAACAGCCGTGAAGTGTACACCCAGGTCTCCCTGGATCTGACGACTATCCAGGAAGCCCTGGGGCTGGCGGAGGCGGCGGTGCGGGCCGGCATCGACTGGCTGGAAGCAGGCACGCCGCTGATACTGGCCGAGGGCCTGCGGGCGGTCCAGACTTTGAAGCAGCGCTTTCCCGAGCACCCCGTGGTCGCCGATCTCAAGACGATGGACGGAGCGGGCCTGGAAGCTGAAATGATGATAAAAGCGGGTGCGGATTATGTGGTAGTCATGAGCCAGGCTCATTGGGCCTCGGTGAAGGAGATGGTGCGGGTGGCCCACGATCTGGGAGCAAGAGTGATGGCCGACATCCTGGGCGCGCCGGACAAGCCGGAGGCGGCCAAGAGAATGCAGGATTTGGGGGCCGACTGGATCATCCATCATGTCGGCTACGACGAACGTCACTACGTGAAGAACATCTCTCCCCTCGACGAGATCGATCCCGTGCTGGCAGCGACTACCCTGCCGCTGCAGGCGGTGGGCGGATTGAGCATCCAACAGGCCCTGGAGACCATCCGGCGGGGGGCCAGCTCGATCGTCGTGGGCGCTCCGCTGGCGATTCAGCCGGATCGATTTGCCACCGGGGATGAGTTCGAGAAGGTGCTCGCGGAGGTCGTGGAGAAGACGAAAGAGGCAGCCAAATGATTCGAATCGCCGCCTTCCCGAAGTGCTGGATCGAAGAGATCACGGAAGGACGGATGGGTCTGTATGAATGGGTCGATCGTTCCGTCGAGCTGGAATGCGAAGGGCTCGAGATGTACGCCAAGTTTTTCGAGTCCCTCGCTCCCGCCTATCTGCGGGAGGTCAGGAAGCGCGTGGAAGATCTCGGGATGTGCATCCCGATGGTCTGCTATTCCCCGGATTTCACCCATCCCGACCAGGGGTTCCGTAAAAAGGAAATCGAATCGCAGGTCGAAATGATCCAAGCCACCGCCGAGCTGGGCGGACAGTACTGCAGGACCCTATCCGGCCAGATGCGCCCGGGGGTGGATCGCAGCCGGGGAATCGATTGGGTCGTTTCCTGCATTGAATCCTGCCTTCCCAAGGCGGAGCAGTACGGCGTCTGCCTCGTAATGGAAAATCATTTCAAAGACGGCTACTGGAAGTACAAGGAGTTCGCCCAGAAGATGGATGTATTCCTGGAGATCGTCAACAGGATAGATTCCGAGAGCTTCGGTGTCCAATACGACCCCTCCAATGCGCTCGTTGCCGGAGACGACCCGATCGAGCTTTTGGAGGCGGTTTTCGATCGCGTCAGGACGATGCATGCCAGCGATCGGTACCTGCTGCCCGGCACCACTGTAGAACAGATGCGGGAGGCCGACGGAACCCTCGGCTACCCCAAAAACCTCCTTCACGGCGTTGTGGGCAGGGGATTGAACGACTACGACGGGATTTTCAGCCGCCTTGCCCGCGGCGGATTTCAAGGATGGGTCTCCATCGAAGACGGAGTGAACGGCATGGAAGAGATGAAGGAATCCGTCAGCTTTCTGCGATCGATGCGGGAGAAATACTTCAAGTAACTCCCGACACCCACTAACAGAAAGGACAACTCAATGCTGGCAGTTGTGAAGTACGGTCATGGAGACGGGATGGTTGAGCTTCGGGATGCCCCTATTCCGGAAATCGGCGACAACGATGTCCTTCTGGAAGTCAAGGCCGCCGGCGTTTGCGGCAGCGACATCGAGATGTGGCACAGCCATCACACCTTTCAGGTGAACACCCCGGTGATACAGGGACACGAGTTCTGCGGCATAATCGCCGAAACCGGAAGAAACGTGAACAAGTGGAAAAAGGGCGACAGGGCGGTCAGCGAGACGAGCGCCTACGTGTGCGGCACCTGCTACTTCTGCAAGTCCGGGGATTACAACATGTGTCCCCATAGACTCGGTTACGGGTACGGCGTGGACGGCGCCTTCACGCGCTTCGTAAAAATTCGTCAGGAGATCCTGCATCCGATTCCGGAGGGTCTTTCCTTCGAGGAGGCTGCGATCACCGAGCCGGTCTGCGTGGCCTACAATGCGCTGATCGCACGGTCGAGGATCCGGCCCGGAGATACGGTAGTGGTGATCGGACCCGGGCCCATCGGGCTGAACTGTATCCAGGTCGCCGGAATAGCGGGGGCCGGTACCATAATCGCCTCCGGCACTGCGGAAGACCGAACGCGGCTCGAGCTGGCTGCGAAACTGGGCGCCGACATCACGGTGGACTCCTCCAAGGAGGATCCGGTCGCAGTGGTGAATGAAGCCACCGCGGGTCTGGGCGCGGATCTGGTGGTGAACGCCGCGGGAAGCGCCCTGACCCTGCAGCAGAGCATGCAGATGGCCCGACCTCTCGGGCAGATCACCAAAATCGGTTGGGGTCCGAAGCCGGTCTCCATCAGCCTGGACCCTCTGATCAGCAAGGCCATCACCCTGCAGGGAACATACGGGCACAACTGGAAGACATGGCGCAGCGTCCTCAAGCTGCTGGCCCGCGGAACGGTAACGACCAAACCCCTGATCTCCGCTGTTCTGCCGATAACCGAATGGGAAAAGGGCTATCGGCAGGTGGAGGACCGGAGTGCCGTCAAGGTCATTTTGAAGCCGGTGGACCAGGGGCCGGTGGACCAGGGGGTGAGCGCATGAACGAAAAACGAGAACGATTCACCCGGCTGCTCACAGAGCAGCAGACCATTGTCGCTCCGGGGGTGTGTGACTGCATCGGTGCCCTGATGGTCGAGCAGGCGGGGTTCCAGGCCGTCTACCTGACCGGATTCGGCACCTCGGCCGCTCTTATCGGTAAACCCGACCTGGGATTCCTCAGTTTTGCCGAGGCCTTGGCTCACGCGCAGAGGATCGAAAAGGCCACGCAGCTTCCCGTGGTTGCGGATGCAGAGGCCGGTTTCGGATCCGCCGCCAACGTGGTGAGAACCGTCGAAGAATACGAACGGGCCGGCATCGCTGCCATCCATCTGGAGGATCAGCTCAATCCCAAGCGCTGGAAACCCGACGGCTTCCCGCAGGTCGTACCGATGGAAGAGCACGCCGACAAGATCAGGGCGGCTGTGGAAGCCCGCAGAGATCCGAACTTCCTGATCATCGGCCGAACCGACGCGGTCGAGCGTTACGGTCTGGGGGAGGCGATTCGGCGGGCAAACTGCTATATCGAAGCCGGAGCGGATCTGCACTTTGTCCACGGGCTGGGTGACATCGAGGACCTGCGGCGTGCGGCCGGCCAGATCCACGCTCCGGGGGTGGTCAATTACTCGACCATCATCGAAGCGGGCAACCGGCCCCCCGCCGTCTCCGTATTCGAGCGGATGGGCTACAAGCTGGTCATCTTTCCGACCGAGCTGCTGCTCGGTGCGGCGAAGACCATGGGGGATCTCCTTCTGCATCTCAAAGAAACGGGGAGCATCGAGGGCTGTCAAAACAGACTGCTTTCGATCGGAGAGCTCAAGGAGCTGCTGCACTGGTCTGCGTACAGCGAGCTGGAAGAAAAATGGCTTCCCGAAAACACCGGCTAGAGTGAGGCCCCGTGTCTATTGAGATTGCCCCAAGATCCTGCGGGATTCACTGAAGAGATAGCTCAGGTTTTCCATATTTGTATCCAAAGGCAGATCGCAGCCCGTGCTGATGGTAAGATTGCCGTTGTCCCTGGCCAGGGAGATCAACTGGAGCAGCGCCCCGGCGATGTCTTCCGCGCTTCCATAGGCAACGACGTTCACGGGGTCGATATTCCCGAGAACCTGTATCCGGCCGCGGACCCGCTGGAGCACCTGGTTCATGTCCACCTGCCAGTCCAGGCTGATTCCCGAACAGTCCGTTTCCAGCATGTTCGGGATCAGCACGGTCGTATCACCGCAGATATGAAGGATCGTCGGCACCGCTACGGCTGCGCTAATCTCTCTCAGGTACACCGCCGAGTTTTCTTCGAACTGCCGGGGAGACAGGACCCCGGCGGTGGGCTCCAGGATGCAGACGACGTCGGCTCCATGTTCCGCCAGGGCCCGGGAATAGCGGACGATCGCCTGTGTACAGTACTCCAGCAGATCCCTCAGATAATCCCGGTCCCGGATGACGCTCCTCAGTGCGTTTCCGGCTCCGGTCAAGAGGCTCGCCAGGGTAAAAGGACCTGAAACATAGGCTGCATTTATGCAGTCGAGCTCCTCACTCATTGCCTCGACAACGTTCAGCACCACAGGCATCCTGCCGTCTGCTTCCGGGTTCGGATTTCTCAACCTCTGCAGGTCCGCCGTGCTGCCGACCGGATGCTGCTTCACCGAAAACGCACGATTCTCCGGTCTGCCCAGCTCGGCCCCGCAGGCCTCCGCCTCGATCGACAGGTCCATCATGGTGAACATGGCATCCGGATGAAACCGGTCGTACAATATCTTCAGGCTGGCAAATTGAACATCGGCGTTTTCCAGGTTCTGCTTCAAGCTGGTTCCCGACAGCCTGACCCCCGGCAGTCCCATCAGCGGGGCAATCCTGAGTTTGCTCCACATTTCGTTCATCACGGTCACGACAGCGAGTTCAACAGGGCAGCGGTCGAAAAGGCATCATCGCAGTACGCGTCTGCCCCGATCCGTTCGGCCCATTTGCGGCTGACCGGGGCGCCGCCGATGATCACGAAGAAGCTGTCTCGCCCGCCCTGTGCAACCAATTCTTCGATCAGATCCTGCTGTACGTGCATCGTCGTGGTCATCAGGGTCGACAAGCCGATTATCGAAGCCTCCTGCTTGGAAGCCGCCGCCAGGAACGTGTCGATGCCGACATCGGTGCCCAGATCGATCACGTTGTATCCTTCCGCTTTCAGAACAATCGAAACGATGTTCTTGCCTATTTCGTGAATATCCCCCTCCACGGTACCTATCACTACGGTCTTTCTCTGCATGTTTCTCTTCCGGATATACGGTTCCAACAGGGGCATCAATTCGGAAATCACGTCCGAAGCTACCAGGAGCTCCGGAATGAACACTTCCTTCTTTTCGAACCGCTCTCCCAACTCTCTCATCGCCTTTGTCATCACGCCTATTATTTGTTCAACGGCAATATCATCGATGATTCTTTTCACCGTCTCGATCGATTCGGCGACTTCGCCCTGTTTGATCAGTTCCACAAGATCGCTCAATTCCTTCATAGTCAGTCACTCAAACCTCTAGTAGTGATGCGCAGAGGCAGTCTTCACCATGGCCGCGATATTATCGGGGGGACAGTCCTTGGATATCCCGCAGCCCGTGCAGAGGATGAAGCTGCCGTTTCCGCCGGCCTTTTCAATGCACATGAGGCTCTCTTCGGCAATCTCCTCCGGGCGGTTGACCAGCATGTTCGTGGTGCCGACGTTGCCGATGATGCACATCTTGTCGCCGAGAGTTTTTCTGGCCCGTTCCAGATCGACCTTCTCGTCCAGGCTGATGCCGTCTATGCCCAGGGTTGCGAAAGTGTCGAGTCTGTCGCTCGTGTCCCCGCAGATGTGCAGGTAGACTTTGGCACCCGTCTTCTTGATATACCTGACCAGCTCTTTGACGTAGCGATGACCGATCTCCAGCCACTGCCCGGGAGAGACCACGTCTCCCGAAGATGTGGGATCCGACACGGCGATCACGTCCGCCCCGGCATGAACCAGCGCCGTTGCGTAGACGACCTGATTGGCCAGGGTTATCTCGAGCAGTTCGTACAGCTTCTCCCGGTTGCGGATGATGTCCCTGTATATGTCGTTTCCTCTCAACATCGCCGCGTGCCGGAAGGGCGCCTGCACGTAGGAGTTTACCACGAGCTCGCTCCCGGACAGTTCCTTCAACCTGCTCGTCTGGTTCAGCAGAAGGGGCAATCTTCCGTCTTTGTGAGGATCGGCGATCTCGAGATCGGCCAGGTCGTTATCCAGGTCTTTTACGGGATTGTTGTCCAGCTTCAGCTGAAAATCCTCGGTGTAGGTGAGCCGGCAGCCCATGGCCTCCGATTCCGCATTGATGCCGTGAGCATCCTGGACAACGTCGTAGCCGAACGATCGGGCGCAGTAGTACTGGGCGAACACGAACCGCTCGGCGTTGCCCAGCATATCCGATGCGGAAAAACCCAGATGGTTGACGGTCCAATCTCGATTGAAGACCATCACGGGTACCCGGTCCGGTTTCCCGCCGCCCAGGGCGGTCATAACGCGCTGGTAGGAAGTCATCGGCGAACTCCTGCTTCCTATTTCAGATCCATCCCCATGAGCCTTCCCAGTTTGGCGTAGTTGTCCGTCAGTTTTCGTTCCGGGTGAAGCTCGAAATACCAGGGATAGGACCAGCCGTGCCCGTCAAGGTAACGCAGCGCCTCAACCAGATCAGCCAGTCCCTCTGTCGGTCCGGCGAAGATGATCTCATTGCTCTGGGCCATGGCGTTCCTGCGGTCTCCCCTGCAGGGAGCCGCGACAACGGGACGTTTTTTTTGCATAACCGGTACGACCGTGTACACGCAGGCCGCGTGTCCGGCCAGCGAGCAATCCAGATCCCGGCCGTCGATCGCGTTCTGGGCGATCAGCAGATGCGTCAGTTGTTCGGGGTCGCAATAGATTACAAAAAGATCGGGTTGAAAGGTGCAGGAATTCAGCGGGGCGGACAGCACTCCTTTGTACAGACCCGTTTGCAGCCTCGGCAGCGTACTGCGCGCCCATTTCCTGGCAGCCTCTTTGCTCATGATGGAAGCGGGGTAACGATTCTCCCCCTCCAGAAACTCCTCCGGCGGCTCGGCCAGTCCGAAACCCACCACCGGTTCGAAGCACCACATATCCTCCTTGAGCATCGCCATGGTCTTGCCTTCGACCCGAGACATTGCAAATGCCTGGCAAAGATCGAGATGGTAGCCCAGGTCTCTAAGCGGACGCAGAGCCTCGGCTGGAATCTCGCTCTCATCCTCGATGAGCTTGACGCCGAACGGATAGGTCCGCAACCGAACCATCTGGTATACGATTTCCGCGTTTTCATGCACCTTGTCCAAGATCATTACAGCTCCTTTTCGTGATGTTTGGAGTGCATCATTTCGTATCTGCCTCTGGATTCCAAAGAATGCTTGTGAAGCACCTCCGCAGCCTTCTTTTCGTCCTTTTGACGAATCGCCCGATACAGCGAGCGATGATAGCGCATCGCCCTTTCTCTGCCGACCAGATCATCCTCTATCGCCGTTTCCTCTATCGCCTTTTCGATCATTTTCCCGAGAACTTTCATGATCTCGATGATGAAAGGGTTGTCGGCCGCCTTGACGATGGTGAAGTGGAACAGGTAATCCGCCTCGGCGTGCACCTTAGGATTCTTCTTGTTCTTTTCCATTTCCTCCAAATAGCCCTTCATCTCAATGAGATCTTTTTCCGTCGCCCGCTGGGAGGCAAGTTCGCTGCATTTGAACTCAATGATCTCCTTCGCTTCGAGCAGCTGCAGGACGTCGATCGGGGCCAATTCCAACAGGTTGCTTACGTTTCCCATTATCGTGCTGAGGTCGACCTTCTCTATGGTGCTGCTTTTTCCGTGTTGCACTTTCACAATCCCCATCGCTTCTAGCCTCTTCAGGGCCTCCCTGATGGCCGGCCGCCCAACCCCCAGCTGCTCGGCAAGATCTCTTTGGGAGGGAAGCTTGTCACCTGCCTTGAGTTTTCTCTTGGCGATGAGCTGCTGAATCTGCTTTGAAACGGAATCAGGTATACTCTGTTTGCTAACGCTGATATCGAGCATGTTCGCCTCCCCCAGCCGGCGGAAAAAGGTATTGACAAAATACCCAGCTACACTATAATACTATACTATCACTGGTAAGATCACCTTTCCTATAGGAATTTTAAAAAAAATTGGGGAAAGTGAGCGGGAATCAATCACAACTGATCTGTTGTGAAAAAAAATAATAGGAGGTAGTAGAGATGAGAAGAGCAGTACTGCTGCTGGTCGTTGCCCTGTTGGGCTCCATGGTGGTGTTTGCCGGAGGACAGAAGCCAAAGGCGGAGGCCGCCGAGGTCACGGAGTTTGACTGGCGGAACTTCGAAGGAACCACCATCCGGATTTTGGCCAACAGGCATCCGTGGACCGACGCGATCGAGCCGCTTCTTCCGGAGTTCACCGCGCTGACCGGGATCGATGTCAATCTGGAGGTGTATCCGGAGGACCAGTTCCGCTCCAAGAGATCGGTGGAGATGGTTTCCGGTGTTGCCGAGATCGACGTAACCATGCTGATGCCGATGCAGGAAGGACCGCGGTGGATCAGCGAGGACTGGGCGGTTCCGGTGGATCAGTTTCTCAACGATCCTCTGTTGACCTCTCCGGAATACGACAAGGAAGATTTTCTGGGAGCGGCGCTGGATTCGGAGACGTCCACCACCTACGCCCCCAAGGGCAAGAAGTATCTGGTGGGGATTCCGATAACAGTCGAGAACCAGGAGTTGATGTACCGCAAGGACGTTTTTGAGAAGTACAACCTGAGCGTCCCCAAGACCGTGGAGGAGATGTACCAGACGGCCAAGTTCGTCAATGAGAACATTCCCGGCATGGTTGGGATCGTGATGAGGGGAAAAGGAGCGGCCGCCACCTCGCAGTGGTCCTCGATGCTCTACACCTATGGTGGGAACTGGCTGGATGATAACGGATGCCCGTCGATCAACACGCCCGAGGCGATCGGAGCGTTCGAGATGTGGGGCAAGCTGGCCCGGGACGGCTCGGTGGGACAGGAATTGGTGGCCTACCACTGGTATGAGACGACCACGGATTTCTCCCAGGGTCGCGCGGCCATGCACTGGGGTCCCTGCAACTTCAACGCCATCTACGAGGACCCGGAAAAGTCCAAGGTGGTCGGCAAGGTAGGATATACGCGGATTCCGAAGGGGCCCACAGGACTGAGCATTCCCTACATCGGTACCTGGGGACTGTCGATACCGTACCTGAGCAAGAACCGCGAGGCCGCCTGGTACTTCATCCAGTGGGCGACCTCCCAGGATATCGTCAAGCGCCTGCAGCTGGAGCACATGATTCTCGGAGGACGGAAATCGGCGTGGCAGGATCCTCAGTTGGAGAAGTATCTGCCCAAGGATCTGATTGAAAGCTCCATGGCGAGTCTCGAAGTGGCCAAGCCCTTCAATCCGCCGGTCATTCAGATTTCCGAGTTTCGCGATATCGTGGGCGTGGTTATCGTGACCGCCATACAGGGCGGAGATGTAAAAGCAGCGGCCGACGAGGCCAACCGGCTGGTTGCCGACGCGATCGGCAAATCCGGCGAGTGCCCATAAAAGGTTAGAACCTTGTTTCAGGGAGAGGATCAACCGGTCCTCTCCCTGATTTTTCTGCTTTCATTCCCAGAGTGATTTTGATACTATTTGGTTGCGTGTAATGGTGGAGCGCAAGACAAAAACCAACTTTTCGATACGCGGATTTCTGGAAAAAAGAGCCTCCTTCGTCATGACCGCACCGGCGGTCACCTTCATGACGATCATGATCATCTTCCCCATCGGCTTTACCCTGTACATCATGTTTTTTCGCTGGAGCGGGGGTGTGACCAACCCACCTAAGTTCATCGGGTTGAACAATTTTCTCAACCTGTTCAAGGATGCCAGGTTTGCCAACGCCCTGGTGGTTACGCTGTACATTACCGCTGTGGGGCTGCTGCTGCAGACGGTATTGGGCACGGCGATTGCCCTGCTTCTCAATGAATCGTTTGTGGGCAGAAAGATCATCCGGGCGTTTCTGCTTCTGCCGATGATGGCCACCTGGGTGGCCACCGCCCTGGTCTGGCGCTGGATGATGTACCCGAAATTGGGGGTGTTGAACTTTTTCCTGGAAAAAGTGGGACTTCCGAGGCTGTTGTGGCTTTCGGGCAATGCCACGGTGGTGCCCTCTATCATCATGATCGACACCTGGCAGTGGACGCCTTTGATTATCGTGATCGTGCTGGCCGGTCTGCAGTCTCTGCCCAGGGAGCCGTACGAATCGGCGAAGATCGACGGGGCCCACGGCTGGCAGATACTTTTCAGAATCACCCTGCCGATGCTGCGGCCGGTTATCGTGACGGCCATGGTCTTGAGGACCGTGGACCTGATCAAGACATTCGACGTGATCATGTCGGCAAGTCAGGGCGGTCCGCGTTTCAGATCGGAGAATCTCAATATCTACATCTACAACACGGGCTTGTTCTACTTCAGGATCGGATACTCCGGAGCGCTGCTGCTGGTGTATTTTCTCATCATCCTGGGCGTTACCTACTTTCTGTCCAGGCAGAGGGGAGAGATATCGTTTTGACCTTGTCGGCGACCAAGAGAATAAAAGCCCTGCTCATCTGGATGACGATCATCATCATGCTGGTTGCCTTTCTCTTTCCGATCTACTGGATGGTTCTCTCCTCGGTGAAGACGCAGATCGAAAATCTCGCCTACCCGCCCAGGTTTCTCGTCAAGCCCACCACAAAGAACTACCAGGTGATCTTTGTCAGGGAGAATTACCTGAGGTACATCAAGAACAGCGTTATCGTTGCCCTGGGCTCGGTGATCTTTTCTCTCCTGCTGGGCATTCCGGCGGCCTACAGCATCGTGCACTACAAGCAGAAGCGGGTGGCCCTGTTTCTGCTCCTGGGCCGGATCCTTCCGGGCGTTTCGGTGCTGATTCCCTGGTTCGTGGTGTACGCGCGGCTGAAGCTCATCGACACCTACATCGGCGTGGTCATGGCCCATATGATCCAGGTTT
>CAZPQC010000052.1:0-1865 GCA_964588525.1 uncultured Spirochaetaceae bacterium | reverse complement strand
CTGAAGCTCATCGACACCTACATCGGCGTGGTCATGGCCCATATGATCCAGGTTTTCCCCCTGGTAACCTGGCTGATGATCACCTATTTCAGCGAGATCCCCGCGAGCCTGCACGACCAGGGGATGATCGACGGCTGTTCGATCTACGGGATCCTGCAGAAGATCATCCTGCCCCTCAGCACTCCGGGACTGGCCACGGCCGCGATCCTGGCCTTTATATTCTCCTGGAACAACTTCATGTTCAGCCTGGTGTTCGCCCAGAGCCGGACCATGACACTGCCTATCGCCGCCTACAAGTTCATCGGCTACGGGGAGATCGACTGGGGGGGCATTACCGCCGCGGCCACCGTCATCACCCTGCCGGTTATGGTTCTCGGGCTCGTCATCCAACGCTGGGTCGTCCAGGGACTGACTTTGGGAGCTCTCAAGGGTTGATCCGGGCCGGCCGACCCGGGCGTACGCTCCGCGGACAGCTGATCCTAACAAACAGAAGAGGAAAAACATCATGAAGGCGCTGGTTAAATATGAAAAGGGACCCGGGAACATGGAGATTCGTGATGTTTCCGAGCCTCGACCGGAAAAGGGGCAGATAAAAATCGAGGTAAAGGCTACGGGGATCTGCGGCACCGACCTCCACATTTACCACGATGATAGCGTGATCGCGGTGAATCCTCCCGTAATCGTCGGCCACGAGTTTTCCGGCTTGGTCGCAGAGCTGGGGGAAGGGACGGTGGGCTGGAACATGGGGGATCGCGTTGTTTCCGAGCTCGGATTCGAGGTTTGCGGTCGTTGCTACAACTGCCTGGCGGGATTTCCGAATCTCTGTGACAGGAGAAAGAGCATCGGCTACTGGTATAACGGAGCCTTTGCCCGGTACGTGATCGTTCCCGCAGAAGGGGTCCATCCACTGCCCGACAACATCGGCTTCGAGGAGGGTGCGCTGACCGAGCCCCTGGCCTGCGTCGTCCATGGCGCCCTGGAGCTTACACCGTTCGCCGCCGGAGACACCGTGCTCATCTCCGGTCCCGGGCCGATCGGCCTGATGACGTTGCAGGTGGCCAGGGCCCAGGGCGCCATTACGATCGTCAGCGGCGTATCGGCGGACCAGAGCCGATTGAGGCTGGCGCGGGAGCTCGGTGCGGACCATCTCGTCGATGTGGAGCGGGAGGATGCGGTTGAAAGGGTGTTGGAGCTGACCGGCGGACGGGGAGCCGATGTGGTCTTCGAATGCTCTGGAAACGACAGGGCCGTGGACGCCGGATTCTCGGCCATTCGCAAACGGGGCCGCTACACCCAGCTCGGCCTGTTCGGCAGGCCGATTTCGATCAATTTCGAAAGAGTGATTTCCAAAGAGCTCGAGGTGACCGGATCATTCGGGCAGCGCCGCTCCGCCTGGCAGCGGGCTCTGGCGCTGATGGCTCGGCAAAAGGTCTCTTTGGGCCCGCTGGTATCGAATGTGCTTCCGCTTTCCGAGTGGAAGCGGGCCTTCGAGCTGTTCGAGAAGAAACAAGGGTTGAAAGTCGTTCTGAAGCCGTAGCATCCGTGTCCGATCCATACCGGCTGTCGATGAATATAAAACCGAGCAAGGAGTTAAAGTGAAAGCATTAGTCTATCATGGTGAGAAAAAACTGAACTGGGAAGAGGCGCCGGATCCCGAGATAGGAGAGGATCAACTGCTCGTTGAATCCCGCGCCGTGGGTGTCTGCGGCTCGGATCTTCACGGCTACCTGGGATTAACCGGGCGCCGCATCCCTCCCATGATCATGGGCCACGAGTTTTCCGGCGTGGTCAGGCAAAAGGGCAAGAAGGTCAAAGGGTTTGCCGCCGGCGACCGGGTCTGCGTCCAACCAATCCAATTCTGCGGC
>CAZPQC010000051.1:0-25508 GCA_964588525.1 uncultured Spirochaetaceae bacterium | reverse complement strand
GAGATCCTGAAAAACCGCTCCTTCGACATGGTGATCCTGACCATGCGCATCGATGAGATCAGCCCCTTCGAGTTGAGCCGCCGTATCCGGGAGGTCAATCCGGATATTCCCATCCTGCTGCTGTTGAACGACAACACCGAGATCTCCCTGATCGCCGAGAAGAGGGACCGGCTCACCTATCTGGACAAGGTCTTCGTGTGGAACGGGGACTCGAAGATATTCCTGGCCATGATCAAGTACATCGAGGACAAGATCAATGCGGTCAAGGACACCAAGATCGGCCTGGTGAGGGTGATCCTGCTGGTGGAGGACTCGATCCGCTACTACTCCCGCTACCTGCCCCTGCTGTACACGGAGATCATGAAGCAGACCCAGAGAATCATCACCGACGAACACCTGGTTGAGGTGAAGAAGCTGCTGCGCATGAGGGCGCGGCCCAAGGTGCTGATGGCGGAGACGTTCGAAGAGGCCCAAGCCGTCATCGAGGAATACAAGGACTATATGCTCTGCCTGATCACGGATATGAAGTTTCCCATCCAAGGAAAGCGGGATGACCAGGCGGGGGTGATGCTTGTCGAATACGTGCGCCGGCAGGTGCCGGACCTGGCTATCCTGCTGCAATCCGCCGAAGCGGAGGCTGCCGATACGGCCAGGGAACTGGATGCCAGCTACATCAATAAAAATTCGGAAAACATCTCCGTGGAGCTGACGGAGTTCGTGTTTCGTTACCTCGGCTTCGGGGATTTCGTGTTCCGCAATCGGAAGGGTGAGCCCATCGGCCGGGCTCGAAGCATGGAGGAGTTCAGGGACCTGCTGTTTACCGTGCCGGACGAATCCCTGGTCTATCACGCCAACCGCAACCACTTCTCCGGCTGGCTCATGGCCCGCGGGGAGATCCAGATCGCCAAGGAGCTGCAGCCGGTGAAGGTCAGCGACTTTACCTCCACCGCCGGATTGAGGAAGCATCTGCTGGAGGTACACGAGCAGGTGCAGCAGGACCAAACACGGGGTCAGGTGGTTCCCTTCGACGAGTCTTTGCTCGATGAGGTGCATCACGTGCTGCGCCTGGGGGAAGGATCGCTTGGGGGCAAGGGCCGGGGCATGGCCTTCCTTCATCTGATGATCGAAAAATGCGATCTCAACGCTCTGGTCTCCAACGTGAATATCCGCATCCCCCAAACGGCGGTAATCGGCACCGAGGAGTACGATTTCTTTGTCGATCAGAACAATCTTCGGGATCTCTTCACCCGGGCCGTTGCGTATCGAGAGGTGAAGGAGCGCTTCCTGGCCGGAGATCTGTCCCCGGGTCTGCGGAACAAGCTCCGGCGCTACCTCAAGTACTCCGAGGGACCTCTGTCGGTGCGTTCCTCCGGGATGTTCGAGGATTCCCTGTCCCAACCCTTCGCCGGCATCTACGACACCTTTCTGCTTCCCAACAACCATCCGGAGTTCGGCGTCCGCCTGCAGCATCTGGAGGAGGCGGTCAAGCTGGTCTACGCCTCGATCCTCTCCGATTCCGCCCGGGCCTATTTCGATGCCATAAGCTACAAGACCGACGAGGAGAAGATGGCCGTGCTGATTCAGGGGGTGGTGGGAAGCCGGCACGGACAGTACTACTATCCCCACTTCTCCGGGGTCGCCCAATCCTACAACTATTACCCGGTGGCCTATCTCAAACCGGAGGATGGAATCGCCGTGATCGGTGTGGGGTTGGGCAAATACGTGATCGACGGGGAAAAGGCCTTTCGCTTCTGCCCTCACTACCCGAAGATCGACTTCGTCTCTCCGGAGGAGCAGCTGGAGTTCAGCCAGCAGGAGTTCTACGGCATCGACATGACGGACGACCATGTGAACCTGATCGGAGGAGACGATGCCACCTTGAGCCGACTGCCTATAGGGGAGGCCCAGGACCAGGGAGTGTTGCAGTACTGTGCCTCTACCTGGGATGTCCAGAACAACCGCATGCAGGTGGGAAGCGGCGTGAGAGGTCCCCGGGTGGTGAACTTCGCCTATATCCTGAAATACGACTATTTCCCCCTGGCCAGGGTGCTGGAAGTGGTGCTGGAGTTCATCAAAGGCGCGATGGGCACTCCCGTGGAAATCGAGTTTGCCGTTGATCTCGCGCCGGCCGGAAACGGAAGACCCAACTTCTACATCCTTCAGATCAAACCCCTTTTGGGGGATCTGGAGGAGTACAATCTGAACCTGTCGGAGGTGGACAGAGATCAACTTGTTCTGTACTCGGATCGGGCCATGGGCAACGGCCGTATCGACGGTCTGCGGGATGTGATCTTCGTTGACCCGGAGCGCTTCGACAAGGCCCGCACCGTGGAGATGACTCGAGAGCTGGAGGAGTTGAACAACCGGCTCAAGCGGGAGAACCGGCACTACATCCTTATCGGTCCGGGTAGGTGGGGCAGTCGGGATCCATGGCTGGGGATTCCCGTCAACTGGAACCACATCTCCAATGTCAAAGTCATTGTTGAGGCGGAGCTGCCGGACTTCAAGGTCGACCCCTCCCTGGGATCGCACTTCTTCCACAATGTAACTTCGATGAATATCGGCTACTTCGACATCCCCTGCAATTCCGGAACGAACTTCATCGACTGGGATTGGCTGCGTTCCCATCAGCCTGCCCATAAAAGCGAACATTTCCTCCACTTGAGCTTCGAAGAGCCTCTGGTGGCCAAGATGGACGGACGGAAACGGATCTCCGTGATCTTCAAACCTTCTGGAAAAAGGCAGGCAACGTGAAACTCGTCAACAGAATTTTTTTCAGCGTCTTCGGACTGATCGTCTTTTCGACTCTGGCGAGCACGATCCTCGGCACGCTGCTGATCTCCAACGCGGTTCGCTCCGAAGCGATCAGCCGCGTCGAGTTGGGTTTGAAGGAGGCTCGTGCGGAGCTCGAAAGCAAACTCGGTGAGCTGTCGTTCTGTGCTCAGATCTACGCGGTGGGATTGCAGGAGCAGCTGGAAAGAAAGGTGGTGCCGGATATCGCCCTGGTCGCTCCCGCTGGGCTCCCGCAGCCCCTATCCCGCTTGGGACTCGCCCCCGGTCAAACCAGTCAGGGAACGATCCGGTTCTCCCGAGAAGATCTGGAGAAATTAGGCTACACGCCCGGGGACCGGCAGGTTGATGCTACCTGTCCGGGAGGTGAGTTCCTCTGCCTGTTTGCCACCCACCAGGGGCAGCGGGGCACCGCCTTCGTAGCCACGGTGTTGAACGGGAACATCGAGTTGGTCCGGGGCATCCAGAGGAACCTGTTCGGAGATGACCTGTACGGGGACAAACCCTTCGGTACGGTAACGATTTTCTGTCGGGATGTGCGGATTGCCACTACCGTTCTGGGACCTGGAGGAAATATAGCCATCGGTACACGGGTTTCCGAGGAGGTTCGCAGAAAAGTTCTGGAGCAGGGAGAGGTGTGGCTGCGGCGGGCCTTCGTCGTGGATGAGTGGTACCTTTCCGCCTATGAGCCAATTCGCGATCCCCGGGGTGAAAATATCGGGATTCTCTACGTCGGCGTGCTGGAGCGCAAATACACGGACATCCGCAACCGGGCCGTTACCTTTCTCTCGGCTTTGATCTTTCCCACCCTCGGTTTGGTGCTGTTGGCGGCCTTTCTCATTGCCCGGGGCATCGTGAAACCGCTGTCCCGCCTGGCCGAGGTTTCGGCCCAGATCCGGGTCGGGCAATTCGAAGCGGCTTCGGTTCCAGCCGAGGGCGCTGAGGAGATCCGCGTCCTCTCCGATGCTTTCCAGCGAATGAAGGAGGCGATCCGGGAGAGGGAGAAACGCCTCAAGCTTCAGAATGTCGAGCTGGAGGCGGCCAACAAAGATTACCAGGAGCTGCTCAGCTTCGTGACCCACGAGCTCAACAATTCGATCGGAGCATTGATGCTCAATATGGCCCTCCTGGCCGAGGACACCGAGCAGAAACTGGAGACGGAGGAACGGGAGATTCTGGACCAGGTCGTTCGGGACGTGGAACGCTTCAGGGATATGGTCAGGAACTACCTCAACCTGTCCAGACTGGAGAAGGGTACGCTGCGCTACAATCCCGAGATGGTGGATGTTCGTCAAAACGTGATCGAACGCCTCTTGGAACGACTCCACCGTTGGATCGCCCACAGTCATTTTGAAATCCGCTGGGATTGGCCTGAAGCGGTCGTGGTCTACGCCGATGCGGCTCTCCTGGATATCGTTTTCAGCAATTTCATCGTCAACGCCCTGAAGTACGGAAAAGAGTGGCTGGAGTTCTCAGCCCGGAGAGAGGGGGAATGGTGGATCCTGGCCGTGGCCAATGGGGGAACCCCGATCCCGTCCAAGAAGATCCCCCTGCTGTTCAAGAAGTTCTCCCGCCTGGTCGGTTCGAGTGACGGAGCGGGTTTGGGCCTGTTCCTGGTGCAGAAGATCGTGGAACAGCACGGTGGTGAGGTATGGTGTGAATCGCTCGCAGCGGCGGACTGGCCGAAGATGGCCACCCCTTCGGGGAGCCCCGAAGCGGACAGGGCAGCATCTGACCGCCCTGAGCCTGGCACCCGTTCGGGGACCCATTCGGGAACCCTTTCGGGAACCCGCTTCGGCATGAGGCTGCCCGCCGGGGAAACAGGGGACGGTTGAGGCCGGGTCTAAACCGGCTCTGCAGGAAAATTTTCATACTTCGGCCATTCCCTACTGTGCAGAAGGCGCTTCAGGATGGCAAGCGTACCAGATGATCGCGGCCGTGACCAGAAAGAGGAAGCGTTCCAGCTTGACCAGCTTCGAATCCAGAATGGCATCGGAGAACAAGCCGCTGACACTCTTGTCGGCAACGACGATCTCGGCACTCTGCAGCAGCTCCACGGCCATGGCCGAATACAGGGAGCGGTTGCGCTGCGGCAATCGGGCCAGAAGTTCCTCCAGCAGCTCTTTCGGCACCCGCCTGACTTGAGCTCCGGCCACGAAGTCGCCCAGCAGGGCGATCCCCGTGCCGGCGCTCTCCAGAAACCCCACGTACAGCGGATAGAACCACTCGCCGAAGCCGAGGATTCCGGCCAGGGAGAGGATCAGCTCGTCCCGGACGTAGGGCTGCATCTTCATTCCGATTTTCTCGAGCAGCAGGGGAATGGCCTCGATATCCCTGAACAGCTCCAGAGCCGTGGCTCCGTGGATGATCACCCGGGGATTGGTGGTTTCGCGAAGCCTGCCCCGTATCGCCCCCAGGCTCTCCTGGTCGGCGAGCTTTGCCAGAGCCACCATGGCTTTGCCCTGGAGGAAGAAATCCTGGGTGTCCAGGCTGTTGCGCAGTACCGGGATTCCCTCTTTCACGCTTCGGCTTCCCATGATTTCGGCAGCCAGGTAAGCGGTGGTAAAGTCGTGATTCTTCACCTCGGAGATGAGCGCCTGAACCGCCGATTCGTTCAGCGGCACGTCGGCCAGGGCCTGAAGCGCTTCGGCCCGGATGGTGAACCTCGGGGAGCGCAGCCGGGAGAGAATCTCATTCAAGGAAAGCCCTGAATGCGCCTCCCCCATGGCCTTAAGGGTCTGCTTCTCTTCGGCCACGCTCTGCACCCGCCTGAGACGATGGGTCAGGCTGATCGCCCGCAGATCCCTGGGGGAGAAGATGGCCGCCATGGCGTCCCGGATCGGGTAGGCGCCCAGATTCTCCATGGAGTTCACGAACAGAAGCACGATCAGCGACAGGAGGGCTATTGCACCAAAGTAGATCTGAAACACCCGGGTCTGCAGTTCTCCCTGCGGTGGGGACAGAGCCGATCCGGCGAGCCACGCCTCCAGGCTCTGCAGAATCACACCCCCGAAGACCGATCCCAGAGCGCCGGCTGCCCCCAGGGTCATGTAAAAAACCACCCCCAGGTCGAGGCGGTCCTCCGGTTTGATCGCTCCCAGGAAGTAGGTCTGGCCGGCGTTCATGATGCCGAACTGTCCCACGTTGTAGAACAGCAGCACCGCGCAGGCGAAGACCCAGACGGCCCAGGCTTTTTGTGCCGGAGGGGAAACCACCATGGGGATGAGAACGAGGGTGAAAACGGCAAAGAACAGGAAGTACAGCGGCTTGGCCCCGATCTTGTCGATGAGAAACCCGCTGGCCAGGGCCATGAGCACGGCCCCCAAGCTGCCGAAGACGAGGAAGAACAGAATCACGTTGTCCGCCTGCTGGTAGACCCGCTTGAAGTAGACGACCAGGAACGGCGCCACCATGTAGATCAGAAGAGTGGTGAAAAAGTAGAGAATGATGAACTTCCGGAAAGACCCTTGAGAGAATGCATTTTTGAGGCCCTGGAGCAAATTACGCCCCCGGGATTGTTCGGATTGAGCAGGTTCGGGGAAGCGGAAGACGATCGAGGCTGCAATCAGACCGGCTCCGATACCCACCAGGATGAACAGGGAGTACACGTACAACGGGGCGCTCCTCCCCAGCACTAAGGCCATGGCCACGGCCAGAACCAGGGTGATCGATTGCTGAATCGCCTGGATTCGAGCTATGAAGGAACCGCGGTCCTTTTCCGCGGCGACCTCCCCCAGCACCGGATTGTAGGCCGCGATGGCGATTCCTCTGGCAACGTTGAATCCCAGGACGCTGAAGATGATGAGGGTGTAGGCCAGCTCTATGTAGCCCCTGGAGGCAAAGAAAGGAGATGCCAGAATCGGCAGCATCAGCAGGTAACGGATCGCCCAGAACCTGCCCATAAGGGGAATGACTCCCCACTTCGCCGCTACCCTGCGTCCGACGAACAGGAACAGGTAGGCGCTGTACATGAACGAGGACAGCAGGCCGACCAGGAAGTTCCCCGCCCCCACGCGCAGCACGTACAGCGTGATGATGTTCCCGCTGAGCAGGGTGAAGGAGATCACGTTCAGGACGGCGAACAGCACGAACAGGCTCCGGGCCCGGCCGAGCTCTCCGGGGCTCAAAGTCGGTTTTCTCATCAACGGTTTTCCGTGCTGCGGCGCAAGCAGCGGGAATGATCGTACAGTTCTTCCAGGCTCAAGGTTTTTAGGAAAACCATCCCTCTGGTGGCGCGGATCAGAGCACTGGGATGTTCGTAGAAAAACTCCCTGCCCAGGCAGGTCTTGAGCGTCTGGTACTGGCTGACCTGGATCTTCTGGGCCAGCTCGGAGAAAGGCCCTTCGTGTTCGTAGCTGGGAAAGGATGCGGACTTCTGGGAAATGAAGGTATTGCGGAAGGCACTCTCCTGGAGCGCAAACATGTTCAGAGAGACCGGCACGAAGATATCCGCCTCGCTGGGGTGGAAGCGATACCAGACGTTTCGGTAGCCGAGAATCCGCAAGTTCCTGCGGCGGGTTCGTTCCTCGTAGAGGCGGATGGCCTCGGTAACGGTTTGCAGCACCTTGTAGTGAGTGTCCGGTCCACTGGCCTCGGGGTCCAGAGCCAGGGTGATCACATCCGGGTTGATCTCCTGAAGCAGCTCCAGCACGGGGGCCACATCCCTGGAGACCGTCGGTTCCTCTGTGAAGATCTCGCCGGTGTAGAAGCCCAGGCGCAGGTGGCGTACCGATTCACCGCTCCAGCCGAAATAGCCCCAGAGGCAGTCCGCCTCCCACTCCCTGCACATCCCCTTCAGCCGCTGGATGTAGGGCAGGTCCTTCTTCCCCGGGTACTGGGTTTCGAAATAGCTGATCAGCTCTTCGATTCGGTCCTCGAGGCTCTGGCGATCCTCCTCTTCGTACAATTCCACCACGTTTCGGTACAGCCGTCGCATCTCCCCGTCGTCCTTCATGGTACGGGAGCCTGAAGCCACCCCGTCCAGATACTGCCACACGTCCCGGTTGCGGAAGATGCTGTTGCCCGGGTCGAAGTATCCGGCCGCCTCCAGTTCACCGAAGGCGGGGGAACGGATGAAGCTCTTCAACTTCAGGCAAGACTTGAGCATGAACTGGTTGGTCACCGCGGTGAAGCCGCTGGTCAACGTGGCGAAGTAGTGCCGCGTCGAATGATCCCGGATGTGGCGGACGATGAAAGGCAGGTATCCCAGCATCAGGTCGTCGTGATGGGGCTCGGTATGCAGGAAGACCGTGTCGGCCATGGTGTGCGTGCCGGCCTCGATCTTGGCCTTCAGGCTCGCGATCACCCGGTCGCAGATGTCCCCAACGGAGCCTTGCCCGGAGGCTTGCCCTTGGGCTGGCCTCCGGGCCAGCAGTCGGGCCGCAAAGGGGGAGTCCCTGAAGTCTTTTTCCTCCAGGCCCTCTATTCGCTTCTGCTTGTCCGAGGCCAGGTCCACCACCACTCGCTCGATTTGCTCATGCGTCAGCACCTCAGCGGAGAGGAAGGCGTCCAGATTGCGGGACTGCAGATCCCTGGCCGCTCCTTGGGTGAGGTAGAAGCGTGCCAAGGGCAGGGAGCGCAGGGCGCTGGCCGGAACCCGGACGTGGCGCTCGGCCTGCACGGCCTCGGCCACGATGGCGGCTTTGGCCTCTCCGGCGGAGATGATGACGGCGACACAGTCCCGGTTGAAGGTAATGGTGGCCAGGCCCAGGGTGATTACCAGGCGCTTGCGGGCCACCTCGATTCCTCCCAGATCCCCGGCGGCGGCGGCCTGGGTTTCGTAGTTGACGGTGGTCAGTCGGGTGGTGGAGTACAGATCCGATCCGCGGACATTGAAGCCGATGTGGCCGTCCGGACCGATTCCTCCCAGGAAGAAGCCGATCCCACCCAGGGCCCGCACCCGATCCTCGTATTCGACACACCACTGATCGATTCGCTGGATGACCTCTTTCTGCAGGCTCTCGGTCTTGCTGCGGGCCATGCGATGGCGCAGGGTTATATCCACCTCGTCGTTGGTCCAGATCTCTTCCAGGGTTTTGCCGGCGGGAAGCCCGATCCGGCTGCAGTCGATCAACAGAGCCCGTCCGGAATCCAATCCGAAACTCTCCAGGTAGAAGCGGTTCACGTAGTAGAAGAAGCTGTTGTGGTGCAGGGGATTGATCGGGTAGAACTCGTCGATCTGGACGAAGTGAAGCCCGGCCAGCCGGCAGACCCGGCCAGGATCGATGCCCCACGCCTCCAGTTCCCGCCGCACCTCGGGAGTATCCCATCCCTCGCGAAGGCGGACCACCTCCTTGATGAAGTGTTCCGGGGTTTTGCCCGTGGGCAGGGCCGTCACCCCTTCGGGATTCTCTTGAGCCCACTCGATGAAGCGCATTGCGGCCAGAGTTCCCAGGGCGGGAAAGGAATCCACCACGATCACCCCGATTTTTTCCTCGGGGGGGTAGATCAGCCGCCGTCCCGAGCGTTCCAGAGCCTTTTGTTCCACCGCTGAGCTCACCGATTTCTTCCTCGGTTCTCATTCTACCCGTGTTTGGAAGCCTCCTCAAGTCGGAACCCTCTGTATCACAGGCCATTGACCAGGATGCCGTGAACTTTCTACACTTCTCCCATCCGTATGCAAAAGACGTTGATTTCAGCCGGGCGGATCATCACCCCCTTCGAACAGCTGGCTAACCGGGAGCTTCTGATCGGGGAGGGCAAGATCCTGCGCATCTGCACCCGTGGAACGATCCGGGATTTCGACAGGCGCATCGACGCCGGGGATGGGATCGTGGTGCCGGGGTTTATCGATGTCCACGTCCAGGGCGCCGGCGGAGCCGACGTGCTGGACGCCACACCGGAAGCCCTGGAAGTGATCGCCCTGACCTGCGCCCGCTACGGGGTGACCGGTTTCCTGGCCACCACCGTGTTTCGTCCGCTGGGGGACAACCGGCACCTGCGATCGGCGGGGCGTTTTCAGAATCCGGAGGGGGCGGAGCTCCTGGGCATCCACCTGGAGGGGCCCTTCATCGCCAAAGGCAAGAGGGGGATGATCCGGGAGGACTGTCTGGCCCCCGTGGAGAGCGGAATCCTGGACCGGATCCGGGAGCTAACCGGGGATCATCTGCGCATGATGACAGTCGCTCCGGAGCTGCCCGGATCCCTGGAGCTGATCCGTCGCCTCCGCGCCGAGGGCGTGATTTGCTCCTTCGGCCACTCCCGGGCGGATTACGGGCAGACCGTTGCCGGAATCGAGGCGGGGATCCGTCATGTGACCCATCTGTTCAACGCCATGGCGCCGATGCACCACCGCGATCCGGGACCCATCCCGGCTCTGCTGGAATCCGAGCAGGTGAGCGTCCAGATCATTGCCGACGGCGTTCACATCCATCCGGCGATGCTGCGAATGGCGATTCAGCGGCTGAGCGGGGACCGCCTGGTCCTGATTACCGACGGTATCCAGGCCATGGGACTGCCCGAAGGCCGCTACCGGTACAACGGTCTGGAATACCAGTCGAAAGACGGCACGGCCCGCTATCTGGACGGCACCCTGATCGGGACCTCCCTCGGGATCAGTCAGCTGATTGCCCGCTGCATTGATAACGGCGTATGCACCCTCCAGCAGGCGATCCGCGGCGCCTCGTACAACCCGGCCTGCGTTCTGGGACTGCAGGAGCACAAGGGAAGCCTGGAGGAGGGCAAGGACGCCGATCTGGTTGTCCTGGAACCCGATCTGAGCGTCCGGATGACCATCCGCTCCGGTCGTTGCGTGTACGAGGCCTGAACAGCGGTGAGAGCCGACGGAGCCGTCCTCCTGCTCTCGGGATTGCCCCTGGACAGAAAGCCCTCCTTCTTCCGCCAGCTCTGCTCTCTGGCCGCCTCCTGGAGGCTGAAGGGGCGCGAAGCCCTTCCGGGCGGACCGGTTTTTATCGACACCGAAGCCGGGATTGGGAGTATCGCCTGGAGGGGGGGAGCGGCGCCCGAGGTTCGATGGCGGCTGGAGGGTTCGGGAGGGGAATCCCTTGCATTCGCGGAACTGGTTTCCCGCACCGACCCCGCAGCCCTGATCGCCCTCGGTTATCCCGACCAGTTTCCCTTTCTCCACGGCTTTGTCGACGGAACACCCCTTCCCTGTTTTCTCTGGTCCCAGTTCTCCAGGCCTCCCGGGCGCGGGCTTCCCGAGCCGCCGACCTACATCCCCCTGACCGCAAAGACAGCTTCATACCTGCGGGCCGCCGGCTGTTCCACGATCGGTCCGATCATCCCCCACGGCGTGGATACCCGCCTGTTCTCTCCGCTGCCCGATCCCGAGCGCAGCCGCTTGCGAGGGCAACACGGTGAGACCGGCGCTCTGGTAGTCGGAACGGTGGCCAACACCTCCCGCCGGAAGCGCCTCGATCTGATCCTCCGTTCCTTTGCCCTGTTCTCCCGGGGGCATGAGCGCAGCCGGCTGCTGATCAAGACCAATCGGCGGGTGGCTCTGGACGGGGTGGATCTTCCCGGGCTGATCGCCCGGGAGAAGGTGGGGGATAGGGTGGAGATCATAGCGACGGAGCTGGGGGAGCCGGAGATGGTCGAACTGTACAATCGGATGGACCTGTACCTGAATCTCTCCGAGTGGGAAGGTTTCTGCATCCCGGTGATCGAAGCCATGGCCTGTGCTGTTCCGGTGGTGAGCCTGCCGATTCAGGGTCCCGGGGAAATCCTCCCCTATCCGGATACCCTGGTTCCAGGCGGCCTGGTACGGGAGGAGGAGGGAACCGTGCTGTTCGAGGCGGATCCCCGAAACGTCTGCGCGGTTTTGAAGGCGCTGGCCGACGGCAAGGGGTTAAGGGAGCGATTGGGCCGGGAGGGAAGGGAAGCGGCGCTTTCGCGCTACGATATCCGGCGGATCGCGGAGCAGTGGGAAGAGGTGCTTCAGAGGATATAGGGTATGATGGCCTTGCGATTTTCCGGGTAGTCCGGGAATTGTCTCTGATACCAGCGGTGGTGGGCCAGGGCCCGGGGAACCAGGTTGGCTGCGGTCCAGGCCGCAAAGGTGAGTCCCGCCAGGGACCAGGTCAGGAAGGCCCAGCCGATCCACTCGATCAGCTCCCCGAAGTAGTTGCCGCAGGACACGAGCTGGAACGCTCCCCCTGTGGGGATCCTGTACCCGGGATCGGCTTCGGAGCGGAGGGAGCGCAGGATTCCGTCGGAATGGAGATTGATGACCATTCCGAAGAGGAAAAGAACAACTCCGGTGATGAAGCGGATGTCCAGCAACCATTCGAAGCTGTAACGGAAGGCGAACAGATTCAGGTAGCGGCCGTTCAGCAGGCCGTTCACGGAATTGAAGAACATCCCCATAACCACCACGGTGAGCGCCATGGGTCGGTCGCTGTTTTTCATGCGGAAGGGGTAGATAAAGGCGCGGTTGAGATAGTGAAGCAGGAATAACCCGAGAAACAGGACGGTAATCGGGTTGGGGTTTTTGTTGCCCTTGAGAAAGAAGTAGAGGAATGCCAGGGGTGCCACCGCCTCCATCAAGATCCACCCGGCCTTGGCCGGAATAGCCGGTCCCCAACCGCCGCGGGTGTGGCGCCCGTAGGGCGCGGTGACAAAGAATAAAAGGCAGAAGGTCCCCACGGCCACGCCGATCCAGACGACCATCACGGTGCGCAGAAGAGACGCACCGAGAAACAACACCCCCTTTTCCTGTACCACGCCATACATAGTACCTGAGAGTGTAGCCGCTGCCGGCGTTTCGGGCAAGGGGCAGGGAGATTGTCTTCCTGCTTCGATGTTTGTATCCTTTCACTACGAAGGAGTTCCATTGGAAGCTGAGCGGATCGAAAACGAGGAGCAGTTGGAGCGCGAGCTGAGCCGGCCGCGCCCCGAGACCGTCGAGCAGCTTCGTTCGATAGAGGGAGACTTCCTGGTTCTCGGGGCGGGGGGCAAGATGGGTCCCACGCTCTGCAGGCTGCTGAAAAACGCCTGCACGGCCGGGGGAGGGGAGCGGCGGATCTACGGAGTGTCCCGTTTTTCCGATCACGAGGCCCGCGATCGCCTGGAATCCGCAGGTATTCGAACCATCCAGGCGGATCTGATCGACCGCTCCGCTTATGCAGCGCTGCCCGATGCGGCGAACATCTTCTTCCTGGCGGGGATGAAGTTCGGCGCCAGTGTACAGGAGCACCTGACCTGGGCCATGAATACCTACCTGCCCGCCCTGGCTGCGGAGCGCTGGCCCGGACCGGCGGTGCGGACCGTGGTTTTCTCTACAGGAAACGTCTATCCCTTCGTGGACGCGGGTTCCGGCGGAGCCGACGAGCAGATTCATCCGGAACCGCTGGGTGAGTACGCCATGTCCTGCCTGGGGCGGGAGCGGATCTTCCAGCACTTCAGCGCCACCCGGGGAACCCGAACGGTGATCATCCGCCTGAACTACGCGAATGAACTGCGCTACGGTGTCCTGGTGGATCTGGCTCAGAAGGTGCTGGCGGGAGGGACGATCGATCTGGCCATGGGGCACGTGAACGTGATATGGCAGGGGGACGCCAACAACTACATCGCCCGCTCCCTTTCCCTGGCCTCCTCCCCCGCCTCGGTTTTGAACGTGGCCGGCCCCGAGATCCTGTCGGTACGCACCCTGGCCGAGCGGATCGCCGGGATGGCCGGTGCCACGGCTCGTTTCACGGGCAGAGAGCAGCCCACCGCCCTGCTGTCCGATTCTTCCCGCTGTCTGGAGTTGTTCGGACCGCCCGCGGTTTCCCTAGACACGATGCTGACCCTGGTGGTGGATTGGGTGCGGCGGGGAGAGAAGACCTTGCAGAAGCCGACCAAGTACCAGGTGCGGGACGGAAAGTTCTGAACAAGGAGAAACACGACGTGGACAATGCCAAAGATTTTCCTCGAATCCCGGATCGGATCGTGAGGCGCCTCCGGACCGGGATGGTGATCCCGGCCCATCCCCTGGCCCTGAACCAGGACGGAACCCTGGATGAGTCCCACCAGAGGGCCCTGTCCCGCTACTACCTCGATGCCGGGGCCGGCGGCCTGGCGGTTGGCGTGCATACGACGGAGTTCGCCATCCACGATCCAAAGGTGGGCCTGTACCGGCCGGTGCTGGAGCTGGCCGCGGAAACCGCGCGCGCCTGGAACCCCCCCGGTGCCGGCTCGGAGCCGCCGCTGATGATCGCCGGGGTTATCGGCGAAACCGCTCAGGCCGTACGGGAGGCGGAAACCGCCCGTGAGCTGGGCTACCACGTGGGGCTTCTCGGCCTGGGGGCTCTCAAGGGATACTCGGATGATCGGCTGGTGGAACATGCCCGCCGGGTGGCCGGGGTGCTGCCGATCATGGGCTTCTACCTGCAACCGGCGGCAGGAGGGAGGGTTCTCTCCGAATCGTTTTGGAGGCAGCTCGCCGAAATCCCCAATCTGGCGGCCATCAAGATGGCCCCCTTCAACCGCTACTACACCCTGGCGGTCATACGGGCCGTGGCCGCCGCGGGTAGAGCCGGGGAGGTCGCCCTGTACACGGGAAACGACGACTCGATCCTCGTCGACCTGCTAACCCGCTATCAGATTGCCACGGAAAAGGACACCGTTACTCTGGAGGTGGTCGGCGGACTGCTGGGACACTGGGCTTACTGGACAAAGCGGGCCGTGGAGCAGCTGGAGCAGGTCCGCTCGGCCAGACGAAGCGGCGCGGTCCCCTCCGAGCTGTTGACCCTGGCGGCCCAGGTCACCGAATCCAATGAGGCCGTGTTCGATCCGGAAAACGCCTTTAGGGGCTGCATCGCCGGGATCCTCTACGTTCTGGCCTCCAGCGGTCTGGTCGCCGGAGTGTATCCGCTCGGTCGGGCGGAACGGCTGTCCCCCGGTCAGGCGGAGCGGATCGACGCCGTGATGGCTCGCTATCCCCACCTGATCGATCACGAGTTTGTGCGGGAGAACCTGGACCGCTGGCTGGCCTGAGCCGGCGGCGTTGAATCCTATTTCTTTCCAGCCCCTTCTTTGTTCCTCGAAAACACCGACTTGACGCCCCGCACCGCCGCTCCTGTGGCCGCCTGGAACCAGCGCATCTTGCTCACGATGGTCAGGAGGGTGATGGCCGCGATGACCGCGCAGATCGGCCGGGTGAAGAAGGGCAGGATCGCCCCGTCCGAGAGGATCAAGGCCCGCCGCAGGTTCTTGTCCAGAATGTCCCCCAGGATGATTCCCAGGACCAGAGGCGCCACCGGGTAGTCCATCTCCCGCATGTAGTAGCCGATGATACCGAAGACGATCATCACCCCGATGTCGAAGATCCGGGCCTGGATGGCGAAGGCTCCGACCACGCAGAGGGTGAAAACGATGGGCATCAGCTTTTCCCGCGGCACGAGCAGCACCTTAACTAGGATTTTGACAAGGGACAGACCCAAAACCAGCATGGCCGCGGAGGCCAGCAGCACCATGGCCCCCACCTGGAACACGAACGCCGGAAACTCCAGCATGATCAGCGGCCCGGGCCGTACGCCGTGTATGAACATAGCCGCCAGCAGCACCGCCGCCGGAGCTGAGCCGGGAATCGCCAGAGACAGTACCGGGATCATGGCGCCCGCGACGCATGCATTATTACCGGTTTCAGCAGCGATCAGTCCTTCCTCCACACCGGTGCCGAACTTGTCGCCCTCCTTGCTCGACCGTTTGGCGAGGTCGTAGGAAACCCAGGCGGCGATGTCCTCCCCCACTCCCGGAACCGCTCCGATGAACGTTCCTACGATTCCGGAGCGCACGATTGTCTTCCAGTATTTGAGAATATCCCGTACTCGCGGGATCACCTGCTCGATTTTGGTCTTGACGACCTCCATCTTGGGAAACTTCATGATCGTGATCAGCTCGGCGAAGCCGAAGGCCCCGACCATGGCGGGAAGCAAGGCGATGCCTCCTGACATGGCTACCGAACCGAACGAGAAACGGATGTGGGCGTGGATCCCCTCCATGCCGATCATAGCCACGAACAGGCCGAGAAATCCGGCGATCCAGCCCTTGAGGGGGTCCTTGGGCGCGGTCAGGTTGCCGCAGATCACGACCCCGAAGATGGCCAGCCAGGTGAACTCGAAGCTCTTGAACTTCAGGGCGAAGTTGCCGATGATCGGCGTGAACAGGCTGAGCATGGCCATTCCGATCATGGAGCCTATGAAACTCCCCGTGGTGGCGATGCCGATGGCCCGTCCGGCCCGCCCCTGCCGGGCCAGAGGATAGCCGTCCACCGCCGTGGCCGCGTTGGCCGGGGTGCCGGGAATGTTCAGCAGGATGGCGCTGCGGCTGCCGCCGTAGATCGCCCCCACGTACATGCAGATCAGGATCAGGACGGCATTAGAGGTTTCCATCTTGAAGGTCAGGGTGGTCATGAGGGCCACCCCCATGGTTGCGGTCAGACCGGGAAGCATGCCCACGATGATACCCAGCTGAGTTGCCCAGAGCACATCGAAGAGGATCTTGGGCCGCATGAAGCCGACGATGGCTTGAACCCAGAGATGCAATCCTTCAACCATGAGCTCGCCTCCTTAGAAAAGATCCGGTCCCGGCAGGTTGACCAGGAACAGCCGGCGGAAGGTCGTGCCCACGACACCGCCGACCAGCACGGCGATAACGAAGGCGATCAGGATCTTCTTCCATTGGGTTTTGATGCCCCGCCGCCACTTCACATCGAAGATCACGATGAAGGCGAAGATGTAGATGGCCGTAGAGATTTCGTAGTTGATCCGGCCGATCAGCCCCCACCCGTAGGCCACGCTGACCAGTATGGTCAAGGCGAAGCGTTTGGTTATTTCCGCCTTGAAAAATCTGCTCACCGCCGCGCCGTCCAGGCCGAGCCTGTAGCCCTTGCGGATGATCGAGCGGACGAACAGTACCAACCCCAGTACGGCGATGATCGAGCCGAGGAAGCCCGGAACGATTCCCGGAACGGAAAACCGGTTCACCCCCTGGTCTTCGAAGCGGGGCATCTGGATCGAGAGCACCAGCACGGCGATCCCGAAGGCAATCAGGCCGATCGAGGTGATGAAATCCGCCCGCGGCATGTTGCGCTCTTCCATATGAAGGTCTCCTTTTCCGTCTCTATTTCAGCTTACTATGCTCCTATTATTACAGGAATGACGAAAAAATGAAAAGAGCATCTCTCCAATTGAGAGATGCTCTTGTAGCGTCCTAAGCTCCGTATGCGGAACCGGGGTTACGGCTTGGGAATACCCACCTCGGCGGGAGACATCACGGTCTGGCCCGCTTCCTGCAGATTCCAGGCGATGATCGACAGATAGGGCATGGCCTTTTTCTGGGCTTCTGCACCCCAGGAGGGATCGAAGACCGCGCCGCGGCTGGCGGCGTACTTCTTCAGAGCCTCGGAAGTCTTCATCACATCGTCCCAGAGCTGGCCGAAGGTATTGACGACCTCCTTCGGCGCATCCTTGGGAATCCAGATGCCGAAGTAGTTCGGACCCGGCTCGAAGTTGGGAATCCACTTGGTGATCGGCGGGATCGATCCGTACTTTTCCAGCTCGAGGGGCTTGTCGTCCAGAACGGCCAGGGCGCGGAGCTTGCCGCCGGCCAGCATATCAGCCTCCTCAACGGCTAATTGGGGCACAGCCACGCACTCTCCAGCAACCGTGGCGATGACCGCGGGGTTTCCGCCGTCGTAGGTCACGTGCTTGTACTTGATTCCTGTGTACTTCTCAATGGAGATCATGGCATTGTGGCCGGCGGACAGCTGTCCGGCGGTAGCCACGGGGATCTGACCGGGTTTGTCCTTGAAGGCCTGGAGAAGCTGACCGAAGTCCTTGTAGGGCTCATCCGCGTTGACCGACATCACTGAAACATTCGCTACGGAGAGATACAGGATCCAGTCACCCAGGGTGGTGTCGATCAATCCCCGGATCTTGTAGGCGCCCAGGTCCGCTGCGGCACCGGCCGCCCAGGTATACCCGTCGTGGGGCGCGTCGAGGGCGTTCTTGGTTCCTACCGAACCGGAAGCACCGGGTTGGTTTACCACCACGATCTTCTGGCCCAGATGATCTTCCAGCTCACCGGCCACCACCCGGGTCATCTGGTCGGTCGATCCGCCCGCTCCCCAGGGAACGATGATCTGGATCGGTTTGTTGGGTTTCCACATACCCGTTTCTTCGCTCTCTCCGCCTGCAAACAGCAGAGCTCCGGCCAAGAACAGTACGAGAGCCCAAATCAGTCTCTTAGGCATGATTTGCCTCCTTTATAGGATTTTTTCGTTGCTATAAAAGTATAGAATTTATTGCATATAACCGTCAACGGGCTGGCGCGCCTGCCGGCAGGCCGGCACCTCCGGACGGGCTACGCGCCCCGCTCAAAAGCCTGTTTCAAGCTGCGGATCCTCTGCACCGAGTATTCGACGGCCTCTGCGAACCATTTTGCTCCCTTTTCCGCTGTACCCCGGCTGGGATAGCCCCACACCCCGGTGGGGCTGATTCCGCGCATGCCGAAGTGGGTCAGATCGGCCCGGCTCCATTCGGGAACGAAGTCCTCGGGTTTGTCCGTCCGCACCCGCTCAGGTGCCAGGTGCAGCATCATCGAGGTCTCGACCTCCCCGGCATGCAGGTTGTCTCCCATGTCGCTCAGGCCGGAGAAAAACTCGACGAGCAGCAGATGAGGGATCTTTTTATCCATGTTCCACTGCCTGGCGGTCGGGATCAGGCAGAAGTTGCCGCCGTGGGCGTTCAGCAGCACCAGGTAGCGGATCCCCCAGCGAAGCACCGATTCGGCGATGTCCCAGACCACCGCCCGCAGCGTCTCGGGCTTCAGGGTCACCGTACCGGCAAAATCCAGGTGCTCCAGTGAGGTCGAGTAGGGCAGGGGATTGAGCAGTACCGCTTCGAGACGCTCGGCCACCTCCCGGCTCACCCGTGAAGCGAAGAAGAAGTCCGTCTCCACGGGGAGGTGAAGCGAATGCTGCTCCAGGCTGCCGATCCCCAGAATTGCGGTGTCCCGTCCGGCGCCGCCGATCTCCGGGCTGGTGTTGTCCGCTCCGATCACGGTTTCACCCCTTCCAGTTCTTCCAGATCGACCCAGCGCCGCTCGGCCCAGGAGCGCATCCCCGCCTCGGCCAGCTGCACCCCCTTGGCTCCCTCCAGCAGGGTCCAGGGAAACGGCTCATCCGCCACCACGTGCTTGAGGAACAGCTCCCACTGGACCTTGAAGGCATTTTCGTACTCCCGGTTGTCCGGAAGCTTCTGCCAGTGCTGGTAGAAATCGATGGGCTGGGGCAGATCCGGGTTCCAGATCGGCCGGGGGGTGAGGGCGGAGGGTTGGATCCAGCAGTCCCTCAAGCCAGCAACCGCCGTGCCCCTGGTGCCCTCCACCTGGAACACCACCAGGTCGTCGCGGCGCACCCGCACCACCCAGGAGGAGTTGAAGTGGCAGATCAGATCCCCCTCCTCCCCCCGGCAGAGGAAGGTGGCGTAGGCGGCATCTTCGGCGGTGCAGGGGTACTCCCGGCCGTTCTCGTCCACCCGCCTGTCGATGTGGGTGGTGGCGATGCAGGAAAGGGATTTTACCGGGGCGAAGAGGTTGTCGATCACGTAGCGCCAGTGGCAGAACATGTCGAGGATGATCCCCCCGCCGTCCTCCTTGCGGTAGTTCCAGGAGGGCCTCTGGGAGGGCTGGTCGATGCCGTCGAACACCCAGTAGCCGAACTCGCAGCGCACCGACAGTATGCGGCCGAAGAAGCCGTTGTCCTTCAGGTATTTGAGCTTCAGCAGCCCGGGCAGCCAGAGCTTGTCCTGGACCACCCCGTTCTTCACCCCGGCCTTGACCGCGGCCCGGTACATCTCCATGGCCTCTTCCGTGTTCAGAGCCGGCGGTTTTTCCGTGTAGATGTGCTTGCCCGCGGCAATCGCCTTGAGCACCGGTTCTTTTCTCAAATCGGTTCGCTGAGCATCGAAGTAGATCCGGTTGTCCGGATCGGACAGGCAGGCGTCCAGATCCGTAGAGGTGCGTTTCAGGCCGTGGGCTTGGGCCAGGGCTTTTATCTTTCCCGGATTGCGGCCCACCAGGATCGGATCCGGCATAACCGTGTCGCCACTGTCCAGGCAAACGCCTCCCTGCGCCCGAATCGCCAGGATGCTGCGGATCAGGTGCTGATTGGTTCCCATGCGGCCGCTGACCCCGTTCATGATCACCCCGATCTTGTGCTCTTTCATTGTTCCTTACCCTCTCTTTCTCTCCTTCATCGTATATGCCTCTCGGTATATGTAAGTCTATGAGTGCGCGCTTACTCCGGAATGCTCAGGATGCCTCGCGGTAGGCCCGGAGGATCTCCTGCAGCCACTGTTCCTGATCCTGGGTCCATCTCGATGTGGAGAAGATCTCTACCTCATTGAATCCGGCGAATCCCGCCGATTCCACCCAGCCGCGGATCCGGCGGATCGGTATGCAGCCCTCTCCCATCAGACCCCGGTCGTTCAGCATATCTTGGGTCGGGGTCCTCCAGTCGCAGATGTGAAAGGCCAGGATTTTGCCCAGCTCTCCACAGCGCCGGATCTGCCGTTCCAGCTCCGGGTCCCACCACAGATGATACACATCCACCGCCACCCCCACCACTGGTGAGGCGATCGCCTCGGCCATATCGTTGGCCTGAGCCAGGGTATTGATCGCCGAACGGCTGTCCGCGTACATCGGATGAAGCGGTTCGATGGCCAGCTTGACTCCGGCTCCGGCGGCGTGAACCAGGGTGGCCTCGATCCCCTCGCGGATCTGCTTGCGGGACTCCTCCAGGGGCTGCCCGGGCACCGCCCCGCAGACCAGCACCACGTGGGGCGCCCCAAGGGCGGCCGCCTCGTCGATGATGCGCAGGTTTTCCTCGATAGCCTTCCGCCTGTCCGTTTTCTCCCGGGCCGGGTAAAACCCGCCCCGAACCAGGGATACGACGGCCATCCCCGCTTCCCGAATCCGCCGGCCCGCCTCGGCCGGATCCAGACCCTCGATTGCCTGACGCCACACCGAGATCCCCGCGACCCCGGCGGCTGCGTAGTGACGGATTGCGTCATCCAGCGGCCAGGGACGGGTGGTGATGGTGTGGAGGCACAGTTCGCTCAAATCCGTTATCGGTTTTGCTTCCATTGTATCTCCCCTTTCTACAGGGTGCTCCAGAAGGTGTAGTAGGGATCCCCCTCGGCGATCTTCTTGATGTACAGGGCGAGCTCCCGGGCGTGGTAGTCCCCCCACATGGTTGCTTCCCCGCAGGGGACTTTGCGTCCTGCCGGGACATGATCCCAGCCGTTGGGGCGGTGGTAGACCGAGTGCAGGATCAATCCCTCGTGCCGGGCATCGGTGGAGAGGTACGGATCCGCGAACAGAGCCTCGGCTACCGTCAGGCCGGCCTGGAAGTAACGCGCCCCCTCTTTCTTGCTTCCCCTCTCCTGCAGATAGCGGCCCAGGCGCAGCAGCCCCTGCGCCGCTATGGCCGCCGCCGAGCTGTCCACCGGCTCGTAGTCGTTGAACGGATCCGCCGGCCTGTCCTGCCAGCCCGCCAGGTGAACCAGCCCCGGTGCCCCCGTGTCCCAGTAGGGTATCCCGTCGGCGGGGGTCTGCTCGATGTAGAAATCCGCAAGCGCCCTGGAGGTCTCCAGGAATCGCTTCACGAAGCTCTGCTTGCCCTTAAGATCGGCGACCTTCAGATGCGCAAAGGACTGTTCGGGCAGGGTATGCAGGTACTCCAGCTGCTCCGGATACCCGGCCAGGGCCCAGGCCTGTCCCCGGGTCCAGGTGGAGAAGGGGGAGTAGCCCTGCTGGGTGCTGGGGCAGCGGAATGCCCCATTGGTGATGTTGAATATCGCCTCGTGCACCGCCCGCCCGCGAACGTCGTAGATGTCCCGGCCCTCGCCGAAGTAGACGTTGTAGCGTGCGGTAGCCTCGGCGTGCTGGAGCATCCGTTCCAGCAGGGAGATCCTGCGGTCCTGCTCGCCCATCAGCACGTGCCCCAAGGTGTGGGCCGCGCTCAGAACCCGAAGGGAACGGATCGTATCCACGAACAGGGAATGGGGCCCGTTGAACGAGTAGATGTAGCCTAAGTTGTCCGGCAGGGCCGTCCAGCGGGCTGCCTGGGTGGCACCGGAGACCTTGAGGGCCAGCTCGCAGAACGCTTCTGCCCAGCTGTCCCGGGGGATCTTCCCTTCCCGGTACAGGCGCAGAAGGTTGCCGTAGGTACTGACGTTGTTGAAGCCGTGGTCGTGCACGCCGATATGGCTGACATGGCTGGCCATGGTGGCCAGGGTACCCTCGATCCCGTAGTCCAGAAAGCGCTTGTCTCCGTCCGCGTCGAACTGCAGCAGTGCAGCGCCGAACTGAAACCCCTGGGTCCATTCGGTCCAGCCCCTGGTCGTGTATTTTCCCTTGACCGTGAATACGGGTGTTCCGGATTCCGGCTTCCACCTCTCGCGGATCGCAAGGATTTTGGCGCCGGAGAGTTCGAACAACCGCTTGATCCGGGGTAAGAGGTCTTTCGCCGTCAGGGAGGCGTTGATTTTCATTATGCCGATCCTCCTTCGTTGGTTTCAGTCTCTTCGCAAATCTCATCTTGGGTCTTTGCCCGAAAAAAGTCAAAGCCTCGCCCGAGCCGTGCCGGCTGCGGTTTCCATGGCGGGCCGGCACAGCCGGCACAGCCGGCAGCCTCCCGGGTGTTTGACGGATGCCGGTCAGATGAACTATGCTTACTCTCATGAAAGACACGCATGAGGCTCCTGTAGTGCTGGTCACCGGCGCGAGCCGGGGGCTGGGTCGCGGTATTGCCCTGAGACTGGCGCAGGAGGGTTATTCGGTTGCCGTCAACTATGCCCGCAACCGCAGCGAGGCGGAGGAAACGCTGAAACGCTGCCGATCGCTTCTTCCTGCGCAGGGAGCGCATAAGGCGCAGGGAGCGCACAGTGCGTCGAATCAGAGTTTTGCCGCGCTCCAGGGCGATATCGGGGACAGCGAGCAGCGGGAGGCTCTGATCGCGGCTACGCTGCAGGAGTTCGGCCGGATCGATGCCCTGGTCAACAACGCCGGCATCGCCCCTAAGGTCCGCGCCGACATCACCGAGGCGACCGAGCAATCCTTCGATGAGCTGATCCGTATCAACCTGAAGGGCCCCTACTTCCTCACCCAGGGGGTAGTGAACTACTGGCTTCAGAACAAACCGGAGAGATTGCTCCCCGGGGGTTTCAAAATCGTGTTCGTTACCTCCATGTCGGCGAATACCGCATCGATCAACCGGGGGGATTACTGCATCTCCAAGGCCGGACTGTCCATGGCCGTCCAGCTATGGTCGGTCCGTCTGGCCGCGGAAGGCATCCAGGTCGTGGAGCTGCGGCCCGGGATCATGGCAACCGATATGACCAGCGTGGTCAAGGAAAAATACGATCGCCTGATTGCGGACGGATTGGTGCCGGAGGGCAGATGGGGCTTGCCCGAAGATGTGGGGGCCGCCGCCGCCGCGGTGATCCGCGGAGATCTGCCCTTTACAACCGGTTCGGTCATCGACGTGGATGGTGGCTTCCACCTCCGCCGCTTGTGATCTTCTGCTCGCTTGATCGGCTCGGTGAAACTTGGTATCGTTGCCCCACCACGAAATCTAAAGACGGATCCGAGAGAAGCGAACAAACACATGGAAACGGGGAGCTGATGGGCGGGAACGGGAAGTACGACTTTTTCGACGTGGATCACACGATCATAAGCGGATCCTCCGGACCTCTGTTCGTACGAAAAGGGGTTCAGCTGGGTCTTTTCCCGGCGCTGACACTGCTGTACATCCCCTTCTTTTTCCTGCAGTACTACGTCGGAAGCTTGGAAGCCGATTCCCGGGATTGGTATTTTTCCATCCTCTCCGGTCGATCCCGGCGGGAATTGGAGGAGGTGTCCCGGGCCAATTTCGAGACCATGAAGAGCCGGGTATATCCCGAGATGCGTCGGCTGATCAAAGAGCTTCAGGGCCAAGGTCGGCAGGTGGTGCTGGCCACCTCTTCTCTCGATCTGATCGTCCGGCCTCTGGCGGAGGATCTCGGGATCCGGGAAGTGATCGCCACGACGTTGGAGTTTGTCGAAGACCGGTGCACCGGGCGCTTTGCCGAAGGCCCGCTGCTGAAAGAAAAAAAGAAGGATAAGGTCTACGATTTCATCCGCAGCCGGGAGGCGGGATGGCGGGAATGTTCCTTTTACACCGACAGCGTGAACGATCTCGCCCTGCTGAAATCGGTATCCGATCCGGTCGCTGTGAATCCCGACCGACGTCTGAGGCGCATAGCCTCCACAAGAGGCTGGCGGGTTCTGGATTTCCGTCTTTAGGGGTGTTCAGATTGCCCGCATCGAGAAAAAGGAGTTGACCTTTACCATGCTTTCCTCCACTCCGGAGCTGAAACTCTTCTACCACGTGAGCGACAAATTGATGGCCGGAGAGTTCGAGACTTTTTCAGCCCTCATCGACTATGTGGGTACGTTGAAACTGAGTTTCAAACCGGAAGCCGTGATCGAACGAAGCTTTGCCCTCTTCAAAGATCTGCGTTGGGGTTTCCTCAAGGAGCTGAGCAGATCCGAGTACGGGAAGCTGTGGAAAGAGCTGATCCTGTCCCACCCGGAGTTCCCGAGCACCGGCGATCTGAAGCGCAACATCTCCATTGCCAACATCTATATCGCCATGTTGGATATCCACGGCTATACGAGATTCTGCCAGGAGAGCAAGAGCAATCTCTCCCGTCTACGCAAGCTCGACGATTTCCTCCACGAGGGGATACGGAACATCGCCCACGGAAACAGCGCGCTTGCCAACCGGGAGCGGGGTGATGAGATCGTGGTCGTGGCTTCTTCGGCAACGGACTGCATAAAAACCACCCTCGAGATCATCAATACCTTCTCCAAGCACGGGGGGATCAAAGACCACGCGGTGGGCGGTACGCGCAGCGACTACAGCATCGTCTTGCCGGATTTCAAGGTAACCGCCGGCATCGCCGGCGGAAATCTGACGACTCCGCTGATCATCACCGAGAGCGGTCTGCTGTCGGGGTTTCTCCTGAATACGGCGGCCAGACTCCAGACCCTGGCCAATGAACTCTCCCCCAAGGATTCGAAGATCATCACCACCCACAGCGTATACTCCAGTTTCTCGAAAGAGAATAAAATTGTGAAGAGCGATCTGTTTGCCAAGAAGCTGCTGAGGTTCTTCAACGCGGGAACCGTGAGCTTCAAGGGAACCAAGGTCACCTGCTGCGAGATTATCTTCAATCCGAAGGAGCATTTCCGCATGAACTACAACCCCGCCCTGCTGGCCCTCCTGGAGTCCCTGCGTCAGCAGCTGTGGAAGGGGCGGGTGTTCACCGATGTAATCGAATTGGTGCTCAAGGCCTGCCAGGCAATGCCCGCCTTCGCGGTAGACGTGGTCAGAGGCGGGAACCGACAGAAGATCACGAATCATAGTATCGCGGGGCGAGCAGAACAGGCCCGGCAGCACTACAACGCCGAGGATTACCCGGCAGCCATGGCCGAGCTTTCTAGTATCGCCGAAGAGGTGGAGCAGGTTCCGGAGTTCGACAGGCTGATCGTCCGCTACCTTAGAGAGATCTCGCCGCGTTTCGAGCTTCTGGCAAGGGAGTTCGAAAAGAGGCTGGAGAGTGAAATCCTGTCAAAGATCGACGTAATCTTCGAGCCTCGCTACAAGACTGTATATGAAAAAGCCCGGGAGTACATCGAGACCTACGAGAAGTTGAAAGCCTTCGCCA
>CAZPQC010000050.1:0-25549 GCA_964588525.1 uncultured Spirochaetaceae bacterium | reverse complement strand
CCTCTCCACAGCAACCAATCATTAAATCATAAATATTTATGGAGCCCCCGAAAATCCAGGGGCTTTTTCGTAATCTAAGAGAATTTCTTAAGGCTTTTTGAACCGGTTTTTAGGAACGCCCCTGATGTGTTTCTCTTGTGAACAAGACGACAATTGCCTTGTTACGGGGAGATAGAATGATATCAATTAATAAAATCTCTAGTAATGAAGTAGTGTTGGTATTCTCTGAGAATGTATCTCCGGAGCAGGCAGAAGAAGTATTTAAAGACATGCTTAGATCAACATCTCAAAAGGTCATCATTGATTGTTCCGGACTGATTCATTTAGGTCACCAGCTTCTTGGAAAGCTCTACATGTTCAATATGGACCTTCAAATCAGCAGGAGGAAATTAATCCTATCAGGATGTTCGGACAAGATTCGCAACCTACTTCATCTCACACGAGTCGACCAGGACATAGAGATTGTGAAAGAGTCATATCAGGGACTTGGAGACAGCAGGTTGTCATAAGATACCTCTTGAAAACTCACAGTGATATAAGCCCGCCACGACATCTATCCTGACAGAGGGGGTTAAATGCGGTTATCCGGTACTCAGTCGTGCGCCAATTTCTGTGGAGGAAACAGGAAGAATGAACATATACCTATTGATTAGTACAGGCATAATCGTGCTATTAGCGGAGTCGACGATATACTACGGTGGGCGCCGCCGATCGGGATGAGGAGCAGATTGCCTTCAAGTCCTAAGAATTGGCGGGACATGAATAACGAGAGGATTCCCTTTGAGATATCGAAGAGTCCGGTGATTAATCCCGGTACGATCCCAAGAGTGGCGGCCGTGTTCAAGGTGCCGGCATTGCCGTCTCCCTGCGCCCGGATATCCACCTTCCCCATTATTTTCCCCAGGATGAAAGCGGGAGAAACGCTTCCGACTGCATACGAAACAGCTATTGACAGCAGGATATTCAAGACGAAACCCGATCGCCGAGAACCGCCACAACCAGCAATCCCGGACCCGTATGGGTACCGATTACGGGTGTCATCCTGGAGCGATAGATGCGCTCTTTCGGGAATATCGCAGCGAGACGATCGATCAGGGCTTCCGCATCCTCCCGGCAGGCGGTGTACTCTACGGCCAACTCATCGACAGAGGAGTAGTTGTTAACGAAGGCAAATAGATTGTCGATGGCTTTTGATCTGGATCGGGTTCTGCCAGCCGGCTTCACCACACCGTCTTGCAAGGTGACCAGAGGATTCACGTTGAGCATGGATCCCAGGTACGCTTTGGCCGCACCGATCCGCCCTCCTCTCCTGAGGTATTCCAGAGTATCAAAGGCGGCCAGGATCTCTGATCGGGGTATGTTCTTCTGAACGACCTCTACTACCTCATCCAGAGATGCCCCGGATTTCGCCGCCTGAGCAGCCTTCATGGCAATGAAACCTTGGGCTATCGTGGCAAGTTGCGAGTCGATCACTTCTACCCGGCAGCGCTTTTTCATCAGCCTTGTTCCCTGCAGCGCTGCATCGTGGGTACCGCTGAGCTTTGCGGAAATCGTCAGGACGATTATCTGTTCCGCCTTCTCGGCCAGCTCGTCAAAAACCTCGGCGAAGGCCACCGGCGGCGGTGCGGATGTAGTCGGGAAGATCCTGCTGGCTTTTAACTTTTTGTAGAACTGATCCGCGGTCAGGTCCACTCCATCTCGATAGGCTTCGGATCCGAAGCTGACGGTAAGCGGCACCACGGTAATTCCTAAATCATTAGCAACCTGGGCCGGGAGATCGGCGACGCTGTCGGTTACGATCTTCACAGCCATGGACCGAAGTTCTTCTCCTACTCCAGGGAAACGATGAAATCAGCCCTCAAACGTCCGGCAGGAACGGTCTCAACCTCGAGGTGCGGATAGATCCGATGGAGATTCGAGCTGACTGCCTCCAACACGTCTCCTGTGGAGTTGTCGCTGTAGTAGATCGTGATCAGTTCGGCATCATCTGTATCCAGCGCTCCTACCATTTCGTCGAGAACCGTCCAGGCGTCCTCTCCGCTGGCTGAGAGCTCTCCTTCCAGCAGACCGACGTACGGTGCCGCCATATGAGGATCCCCCTCCGAATCGGAATGGTGGGCTGCTTCATAGATCTCAATCGTACGCACCCGTCCGATCGCTTCTGCCATGAGTCTGCTATTGGTCTCGAACCCTTCACCAGGATTGTGAGCCAGAACGGCGGATATGCCCTGTGGGATCGTCAGCGTCGGTACAATGCTGACCCGCCTCGAAGCCGACTCGAAAAGTTCCTCCGCCGCTGACAACAGATTTGGGCTGTTTGGCAGAATCAGCACCCTGCAATCCGGTCGTGTTTCTACTGCCTTTCGCAGTTCCTCGATGACCTCGCCTGGGTTCTGTTCGTCTACAACAACGGATTCCGCGCCCAGACTGCCGAACACCGCAGCCAGGCCCTCACCTGGAACCAGGGCGTACACGGCCACATCGTCTTCACCCGGCGCTTCGCGCCTCGTGTCTGTCCAGCCCTGCAGGAAAGCTTTATGCTGCTCGTCCATGTCGCGGATGTTGAGATGATCAACCTGCCCCAATGACCGGGCATACAGAACGACTGCGTCGGGCTCTTCGGTGTGCAGGTGCACTCGCATCATTCTTTCATTCCCCGCGACAACCAAAGATTCTCCTCGATCCTTCAGAACAGCTCTGATTTTATCAGGATCGAGATCGTTGCCTCTGAGCAGAAACTCCGTGCAGTAACCATAGGACATCCGCTGCGAAACGGTCTTCGGCGGCGGATTGTCGGTTCTCATTCCGGTTGAGGATAATTGATGTTGTGATGAATCCTCCCGATCGCTTCGGAGATAGCTCAGAACACCCTCGAGAATGATCTGGAGGCCCCACCCGCCGGCATCAACCACGCCGGCCTCCCGCAGGATCTGTAACTGCTGGGGTGTTCTGGCGACCGACTCTCTGGCCGTGTTGACTACTCGTTCCATGAACGAGACCAGATCATCCTTGCCGGTCGACTCAAGGCGGGTTGCAGCGGCGATATCTCTGATGACCGTTAAGATCGTTCCTTCTACGGGTTTGCTCAACGCCTGGAAAGCCAGAACCGCCGCCTTCTGCATTGATGCCGCCAAATCGGCGGCGTTGATGGATTTGTTGCCATCAATACCCTGAGCCAGGCCCTGCCAGAATTGGGAGAGGATGATGCCGCTGTTGCCCCGGGCGCCGATAAGAGCACCGCGAGCAAATGCCTCGGCTACCTCAGAGGCACTATCCTCCGAAACACCCCGGGCTTCCTCCAGAGCGGCACGCATGCTGAAAAGCATATTGTTGCCCGTATCGCCGTCCGGTACGGGAAAAACATTCAGCGAATCAATGTTGGAGGCGTAGTGCTGCAGCCGGTCCGTCCCGGCCGTGAGCATCTCCAACAGGTCTTTACCGCTTGCCGAGTCAGCAGATCGTATCAGGTTTAAACGATCTCTGCGTATTCGTGGCATAAAAAAACCACCGAGCCGATCCATACTGCAGAAAAACACGTCTGATACATCGGCTCCCAAGGTAAAGTTTCTAATCTATCCTAAATGCTGTCAATACCTGCGGAGCCGAATCCTTTGAGACACTTCTCAGCAGGCGAGTCGGAACGCTTGCGATAACTGAATCATTTCGCGAAGGCGCATTTCATTTTTACAATCGGGAGTGAGGATAACACAGAGGGATTTCCGGAAAAAGAGAGGGTGAACGGGGATTCGTGAGTTGAGCATCCCACGAATCCTGTTCACTATTCGAGCAGGATCGCCTCGGCCTGCAGCTTGTCGCTGCGGCTGAGAAAGCGGACGAAAGTGGATCGTTTCTCCCGCTCGAGTCGCTCGATCGCAATGCCCAGAAATACCTCGTTCTTCTCTCTGCGCTCCCACTCCTTGAGTCCGCTAATTGTCAGTTCTGATGGATCCAGTTGACGGTTGCTGAGCTTCAAGGTGAAGCGATGCTTGCCCGGCTCAAGGTCTTGCTTCTTTACAAAGTGCAGAGAGGCCCCCGTGAGGGAGATGTCTTTGACATAACCTACCTCCCGCTTTCCTTTTGGAGTTTCCAGGTACAGCTTCCAGTCAGACTCGATCCTCGGATATACCCTGTTTTCGCTCATATCACTTAACCCCCTGTGCTCTGATTCTGGCGTATATAATTCTGTATAAAATGCGGAAACGCTCGGAGCAGCGGACCGGATTTCGTCACTTTGAATCTCAGGCAGTACTGCTTGTTGAACTCCCGATTCGGGAAGAACCCCTCTTTGTCCTCGGACAACTGAGCCCGTATCCGCCTGAGAAAATACATATCAACGGGTCCGATTTTCTCTACCTGCTGAGTTCCGCGATACGTGCAGTCGAACAGCTCCTTTACTTGTTTGTAGGTATCTTCAGAGATATTGATTTTCCCGGGCTGCCCGGCCGCCTCCATACGAGCGGCGACATTGACCGAATCCCCCCAAATATCGAAGGTATACTTCTTGTAGCCGATGACACCGGAGATGCAGGGACCGGTGTGTATTCCAATCCGGAAAGCCCAGTTGTTCAAATCTAGAGCTTCCCCATCCACCATCTTTTCCTCTCTCCGGGTCTCATCCAGGACGTGGATCAGGTTCAAAGCAGCCAGACAGCAGTCGACGGCATGAGACTGCTTTTTATTAGGAATCCCCGATACACCCATGTAGGAATCGCCGATCGTTTTGATCTTCTCGATCCCGAACTCATCCATGATGCGGTCGTGTAGGGTCACATAGGTGTTGAGCCTGCGGATCAGGGTCACTGGATCGAGATGAACGGACAATCTGGAAAACCCCACCACGTCGGTGAACAGTATCGTGCTGTGTCGATAGACCTTCGGATGCACGCTTTTTGTCTTGATCAGCTCATCGACGATATAGTCTGGAAGGATGTTCAGAAGAGTTTCCTTATAGCACGCCTCAATATTGGAAGATGGATTCTGACTCGAAACGGCCATTTATATATCGGCGAACTCCTCGAAGGTGGTCCGGGCTTCTATCTCCGGTTCGTCTGCGTTCAGCAGGATGGGTAAGGTCTCCTGCTGCCAGTCATCATCCTTCAACCGTTTTATTTTAATAGGACCTTTGATGGTATCGATGATCAATTCCGTGATGTCCATAATGATGTAAAAGCCATTGGAATTGCAGAAATCGAGCTCTTTGAAATCGAACTCTATGCGGCCGATCTCTTCCTTTGGTATGAGCTGATCAAGCTCCGCGAGGTACTGTTCCAGATATTTATATGGATTGTCGATCCTGATTGACCCTCCAAAGGAGACAATCAATAGATCTGCGTCAACCTTGGCAACGGAGCTGAATACACTGATCCCCCCGTCCATGATCTCACCGTATGCTAGGACTTTCAACTCAAACCTCCTAAACCAATTTGAGAATCAACAATCAGATACGGGGCGCGGTAACGGGCGGACAAGGAAAACTTGTTTTCGGCGGCCAGACGAATCAGCCCCAATCCCCCCCTCATTCTGTCCTTTCGCCGTTCCCGTATAGTGTCGGCCAGCAGTTTCCTCAAGTCGCCCGTGGAGTTGATCATCTTTATATGATCTCTCACTGTCCTGTACTGAGACCGATTGGCCACATTCGTAACCCTGATCCGCAGCAGATTCTTGTTGATCATGATCTCCAAAGTGATTTTACCATCACTGTTCGGACTGTTGACAACGGCATTATTGACCAGCTCGGTGATTACGATGTTCGCCTTCTTGCTGACAGTTTTCGAATAGAAGGCGCCGATCAGCTCGTCGGAGAAATTACCGAGAAGTCCGCTCAGATCACCGATAATGTTCCGTATCGGTGACAGGTCGTAGCGCATGCTGATGCTGGTTGTCGCCAGTTCTTCTTGGGTGATCATGATTATACCTTTTTGCGCGCAATCAGCAAAGTGATATCATCACTATCCTTGCTTCTAAACTCCTTGTAGTCCTCCAGGCAGCGATCCAGTATTTCTTGGACCGGTTTTTTGGCGTTCTTGATGATCAGGTCGTTGAGACGTTGCACCGAGTAGTCCGCTCCGCTGCTGTTTTGCGCTTCCACGATACCGTCGGTGTACATCGCCAGCAGGTCGCCCTTTTTGAAGGGCAGCTCGTATTCATGAAAGGGCCGGCGGCGCAGGCCCAGAAAGGCGTCCCGTTTCTCGAATACCGTGCTGCCCTTGCCGCTCAACAACAGGCCAAAGCCGCCGCCGCTTACGTAGCGCAGAGCAGTGGTATTCATCACGACGAAGTTCACCGTTGTATATTTCTTCACGGTCTTTAGAAAATCGTATGAGGTATTGTTTACCCATTCGACGATCTCTTTTGGTGAATCGAGGGCTTCCAGGATCGTCATGAACTGGGCTTTCAGGTAGGTCATAACCAGAGCTGCGGATACGCCGTGACCGGAGATGTCGAAAACACCGATGGCAAAGCTTCCCGAACAGGTTTTGAAAAAGTCATAGTAGTCTCCGCCTACTTCGGCCAGCTGCTTGTGATACACGGCAAGGTCCAGCTCCGAAGCCATCTTTTTTGAAAGCTCCGGAAGCAATGCCGCCTGGATTTTGCTGGCCACCGACAGATCGTCCTGGATGATGCCGTAGGCCTTGGCAAGCTCCCGTTCCTGCTCGTCCAGTTTTTCATATGCTATTTTCAGATTTTCATTCGTCGCGGCCCAAAAAGCCTGGTCCCGTTCCTGTTTCTTCTGGAGTCCCCGGAATTTACGGAACAGCTTGACCAGTTCCTCCTCTGAAATGTCTTCCTTTTTTGGAACGGTGCCTGACTCCAGAAGCTCCTCAAGACTCATCCCTCTCCTCCTCATGCGAACTCTATATCGAAAATTTGCGGGTTTGCCCCGTTCTTCACGTCGATGTAGTCCAGATCCCCCGGGGCGCTCATCCCCCCTATGATCACCCCCCGTTCCATATCCTTGTTGAACGGTGTGGTGCTGTGTATTCTCGCCTTGCCGCTATCCTCATCCAGGAACTCCAGATTGAAGCTGCCAACCAATTTCTCCGGCCCTTTGACAACGCTGGCATATCCCTGGGAACCGGTTTGGAAATGCAGAAAACCCACTCCGTTATTGACGATTTCCTTTCCGGGCCCGTAGTTGTACCAGCCGAGCATCATCTCCATTCCCACCCGCTCGAGAATCGGGCCAGAGTTCTCATAAACTTCTATAACAACCCGCTCTACCTCCCGGAGTTTTTCGAAAGGATACCAGCCGTTGACTTCAATTTCACCTATGAGATTCTCAGCCTTGGTTCCGGCCACTATGTTCAGATTGATACAGGCCTGAGCGAATCCCTGGATTGTGGCCCCGAAAACCACAAGTTCGGTTTCTTTTTTCTCTTTCGCCATATGCTGCTCCTTATTCTCACATCGGTAGTGCTATTACGTTGAAAAGGCCATCACCGCGACGATGGTGGTATCATTATAGTTCAAACGCACCAATCCTTCAGATACATCGTACCGGCAATACGGGGGGAGCTTCACGGAAACCGCCCCTAGATCGACAGGCTTGTAGCCCGCCTTGAACAGTCGCAGCAGCCACGAGTCATACAGCTCGTGCCGCTCACAACGGAAGTGATCGCTGACTCCGAATATGTCCCTGATCTCCCTGGCAAAGAACTTCCCCTTGATGAGATATTTGTGAGACACATCGATGCCCGATTCATCCACCAGGGCGAAGACGTTCCCGAAATGCTCCCAGCTGTGGTGAACCCGTTTGGTCAGCTCTTCGGTATCATGATTGGAGTTTGGCTCGACTAAAGTTAGTATTCGAGGTTTCAGCGATGCAAGACGTCCCAACAGCTCGGTTCTGGCCGTTGGATCATTCAACGGATGACCGGTGTGGTGAAAGGAAAAGGCAGAGTTGATGACCAGGTTGCCCTTTGACCTTTCTTGGATCGATCTGAAATCATCGTCTCTGAGCTCCTCCACCAGGCTGTATAACGGCTGGAAATCCACTGTAAAGGGGTAGTTCTTTTCTGCTCGTTCGAGGCGGGTGCGGGCTTCGGTGAGGTTCTTCTCGACCGCGTCCAACCCGATCACCTGAACCGCTTTCAGCTTTCCTCCCCGACCGGCCAGAGCGTCGAGCAGTCTCTTCACCTGACCGCCATTGCCGATTCCAATATCGAGTATTGTGAAAAAAACGAGGTCCCGAACCGCTCGTTCCAGGACCTGATTGGCCAGGTCGTGTCCGACGTACACAAAGGGCACCGCTTCGGCCATGCTGTAGAAAAGTTCAGTCTGGGGAACGTCGAACTGCTGTACGAATATATTCTTGCTTTCGACTAGCTGTCTGTCGATCCGTCTCATCAGAGATTCGGCTATCAGATGAGAAAGCAGTGGGGCGTTTGCCACATCTGCGTCCACGTGTTGCAGGATAAGCTGCTCGATCCTGGGCTTCGCCAGTAACTGCCTGTGGGACGTGATTTGCTTGCAGATGTCGATCAACCGATCATAATCTTCCTGATAGATCACGGTTTCCAATCTCTTTTATTCTTAGTCTCGACCGGGAATGTTACACAATCGAGCCCAAAAATATTATATATTGGGATATGTCTCTGCCATTGTATCACGATTCGCAAGAAAAGCAGATCATTTTTCCATTCTCGACCGATCGATTACGCCTCAGACAACCGTTTCAATTCCCGGCAGCCTGTCGGTAGTGCGACTAGGGGATCAATTTCCCGATTATCTGAGCACGTTCCAGCAGATCCTGGCCATGGGGTGCGGTGTCCAACGCTTCCGTCAGATCCTCGCCCGCCTGGTGAAGAGCCTGGTGCCGTCCGCCCATCCACAAAAAACTCTCGCTAACGTCGTACACTTTACCCTTGAAGGCGATATAGGCCGGCCTTCCTTCTTTACCGTCGAACCGCGACAACTGCTCGCGAGTGAACTCATTTTTGCCCAAAGCTATGCCTTTCTCCATGTATTCCCTAAAAAGAGGAAGGGGGCAGTCCTTCCAAAGACGAACTGCCCCCTTTGGCGGGTATCCGGTTCTACTTCAAGAACTTGGATACGAACGGAGAGGTCTCCCCCCGCCTGAGAAAGTGGCCCGAAGGTCCTTCTCCCAGGAACTCGGAGAACCAGGATTCGTGCTCGATCTCCTCGTTCAGGATCGCCAGGGCCAGATCATAGGTGCGGTGATCCTTGCCGGCGGTCATGTTGCAGACCTGGGTGTAGCCTCGGACCGCGCAGCGCTCCGCCTCCACCAGCACTTTCAGCACGGCCTGAACGTCGTCGGGCTTCTTGGGCAGGCTGGCCGGTGGACAAGCCGACATATCGTGGAACACCTTCATGTCGTCGGGCAGCTTTCCACCCAGCTCGTAGATCCTGGGAACCAGAGCTTCAAAGTGGTTGCGATCCTCGATTCGCGCGGTTTCGGCGATCTCCTTGATCCCCTCGCCCTCCAGTCCGATCAGGTTGACCCGCAGAATCGTGTAGTAGTAAAAAGTTGTCAGCTCGGCAGCTGCGTTTTTCACCAGAAGCTCGAGGAGCTGATCAACATTCACTCCCGATCGTTCCACCATCTCTCTTGCGACTCTTGCCATCTTGTGGCCTCCTTGAAATTTGTTTTTCTCATCGTGACAACGTCACGCGGATTCCCTATAATTAATGAAAATATTCGGACCGATTATTATTACTGGATTAAAATAATCATTACACACCTAGGCACCCTCCCGGCAGCGATCACAGATCCCGAAGAACTCGATCCGATGGCGATGGGCGGCGTACGGCGTCGCCTGGCTCACCCGCTGATTCAGAGACTCGTCCACCGGCAGTTCCAGATCGATGATCGAGCCGCACCGTTCACAGACAAAGTGGTAATGGGGTCTAATGTTGGCGTCAAAGCGATCGAAGGTGCTGCCGAAATCGATCTTCCTGATCAGCCCTTGATCCATGAGGATATTGAGGTTGCGGTACACCGTACCCATGCTTAAGTTCGGGAACTCCCCCTTCAGCCGCTCGTAGACCCAGTCCGCCGTGGGATGTCGTCCGGTACTCTGCAGCAGCTCGAGGATTCGCTCTCGCTGCCGGCTCCTCTTGTACTTGCTTTTCGTTTCGATGGTTGTGCTCCGGGTAAATAATAATCGGAATTATTCTTAATATACGTCTATATAACGATATTGTCAAGTCAGGAAGGCGCACTCACTCATTCCCTCGAGAGATCCTCTGCCAGTCAGCGGGCTCCAGAGGCTTGGGCCGCTTCCCGTAGAGGAGATCGTCCAGCAGCGGTGCCGCCCTCCTGAACACGCCGTCATGTTTGACCAGGAAGCGAACCAAGCGGTGCAGCGGCGTGTCCGGATGGGAGTAGGGACACACCCCCAGGCAGCGGCTGCAGTCGGTTCCCGCTTTGCACCAGTAGGTGTAGCAGCTCTCGGCGTCGATCTTCCAGCGCAGCACGCCGTTTTCCTCGGTTCTGACACCCCGGGGGATGGATTGGCCGGGACACACTGCAGCGCACTTCTCGCAGATTTCGCAGAACTCGATCACGGTGCTGTCGAACTTCCGAGGCTCCACCACCAGAGGCAGCTCCGTGGTCACCACCGAGAGCCTGACCCTGGGACCCAGCCGCGGAGTCATGAGCAGGCCCATCCTGCCGATCTCACCCAGCCCCGCGTCACGGGCCACCAGGGGACAGACCACCTGGTAGCGGCTGCTGATGTGGGCGCGGGCGGAATACCCCAGCCGGCGGATAAACTCCGCGACCTGGACGGCGATTTCCGCTGCCCGCAGGTACTGCTTGGCGGTTTCCATTACCGTGCCGGGCCCGGGACCCTGCCGGGTCATCCGGTAGTTCATCTCCACGGCGAAGGCGATCGCATATTTATGATTGTTTTCGATCGGTTTCCCGTACCACTCCCGGCGGCCCCCGATCGTATAGAGGTGTTCGGGCCGAAGCAGAGTAAATCCCACCGAGTGCGCCCCCAGATAGATCGCCAATTGCCGGATGTACTCCGTGATTTCGATCGGCCCCAACGGAATCCGTTCCGGCGACACCGCTGCGTCGGTGATGAAGCGCAGATGCTCCTCGGCGAAAAAGCCGGCTTCCACGGCGGCAAAGGCCAGGCAATCGGCCTCCCGGGATCGCAGGGAGAGGAGTCCCGGCTCTTTTCGGAAACGATCGTCCGCCTCGCGATTCTGCGGACACCGCTGGTAGTACTCCCTGAAACGAGCCGTGCCCGCTTCCAGATCCGCCCGGCTGAAGATCGTGTCCCGCTCGTCAACTCTGCCCGCCGGCATTCCGTCCCGCGGGGCAGGGACGATACGGATCGGGAGCATGAGAACGACCAACAGCCCCCAGTACAAACCGAGAAGCGTCCAGCCTGCGATCGCCTGACCGGGAAAGTTGATCAGCCCAAGCAGCACGAACGGCACCGGAAACGAGAAAGCGGCGAGCAGGGAGCGGCGAAACGCGGTTTGCTCTCCTTCAACTATGGATGAAATCCCGACAGCGAGCAGGCCGGCGAACACCAGCACGCCCGTGGCCAGGAGCAGAACGTCGATGGCGGGCACTCCGGAAATCAACACAGGATTTGTCGCAAGATCTGAAATGGCTTCACACTGTCCACCGTATCTCGTACTCTTATTTTTTCTTGTCCGTCCCTGTAGAATGGAAGAAGGATGAGTGGAGCGTAGCATATACGGGAACGCAGAGCAATGAGCACCCTCGACGCCAATTTCAAGAAGATCGACAAACTCCTCAATCCGGAATCGGTGGCCGTCGTGGGAGCCTCGAACACGAAGGAAAAAGTCGGAAACATCATCTTCGAGGGTTTGAAACGCAGCAGGGCGAGGTTGTATCCGGTCAACCCCCACGAGGATGTAATTTCCGGGCACAAGAGCTACCCGCAGATCTCCGACCTTCCCGGCACCGTCGACGTGGCGGTCATCACGGTGCGGGCGGAAAAAGCCGTCGACATCGCCGAACAATGCGCCCGAAACAGGATCGACAACATCATCATCGTGGCCGGAGGTTTTGCCGAAGCCGGAGAGCACGGCAAGACGCTGGAAGAGCGCCTGAGAGCGGTACCGAAGCGCTCGGGAAGCCGTATTTTGGGACCGAACTCACTGGGGGTTTTCGTTCCCGAGAACAACTTCGACACGATTTTCGTAGAGCACGGCGACCGGGCCCTGGCAGAAGGAGGGGGGATCGCCTTTGTCAGCCAGAGCGGCTCGGTGGGCGTGGAAGCCCTCGGGTTGGCCAGCAACACCGGATTTCCGATGCGGGCCTTCGTAGGTCTGGGAAACAAGATCGACCTGAACGAGCTGGATTTCCTGAAGTTTTTCGGGGCAGACGACAAGACCGACTGCATCGCCCTGTATATCGAGAATGTTGAACAGGGACGAAGGTTTTTGGAGGCGGCTAGAGAGGTGTCCCGGCATAAGCCGGTAATCGCCCTCAAGGCGGGAAGAACCCCCTCCGGTGTATCCGCGGTGAGCTCCCACACGGGGAAGCTGGCTGGAAGCGACAGGGTGGTGAGCGGGGCCTTCCGGCAGTACGGCATCCAGCGGGCCTTCGATGATGAAGAGCTCTGCGATGCCGCCAAAACCCTCTCCTATCTACCACCGGCCCGGGGAAACCGGGTGGCGGTGGTTACCGGCGCGGGGGGCTTCGGGGTCATGTGCGCCGACTACATCGAGACAGACAACCTCCGTGCCAGGCTGCGGATGGCGGAGCTGTCCGCGGGGACGATTTCGCGAATCAGGGAGAAAACCCCGCCCTTCGCCTCCTGTCACAATCCGGTGGATCTGACGGCGGCGGTGAACAATGAGATGTTCGTGCACACCCTCGGGGCGCTGCTCCAGGACGCGGAGGTGGACATCGTCATCTGCATCACCTTCTTTGCACCCCACGCCGTCACCGACAAGCTGATCGACAGGATGGCGGAGGTGATCACGGGCAGCGACAAACCTGTCCTCGTATTCACCGAGTACGGGCCCTTCACCGACAGTTATCTCAAGGAGTTCTACAGGAAGGGAATGATCGGCTTCCCCTCCCTCACTCGCGCGGTCAGAGCCGTCAGATTCCTGGTGGAGCGGGGGCGGATCCTTTCGGCGTTGGGAGAACGGCCATGAGCGGCACCGGTATGGCAGCGGTGGTGGAACAGTGGCGATCCTCCCTTTCCATTCCCGGCAAACCGAACGAGTGGGAATGCAAGGGCCTGCTGCGCAGCGTGGGGATTGCCGTGCCAGCGGGGGTGTTCATCGAAACGGGGAACGCCCCGGCTCCCGACAGTGATGTGTCCGTATTGGGCACCGCCGGTCGCTGTGTGGTGAAGGTGTGCTCGGGAGACATCGTTCACAAGACCGAGCAGGGGGGTGTTCTATTGGATGTGGCTGAGAATCGCCTTCCCGCCGCCGTGGCTGCCCTGCGGCAGCGCTTCCCCTCAGCGGGCATTCTGGTCGAAGAGATGGTACCGTACCGGGGAGGGGAGATCATCATCGGAGCGCTCCACGATCCCACCTTCGGTCCCGCTGTCATGGTCGGGGCCGGGGGCATCCTCACCGAGCTGTACAAGGACGTGGCTTTCCGCCTGGCTCCCTTCACGGCGGAAGAGGCTCACCTCATGCTGGAGGAGCTCACAATTTACCCCACGCTTAGGGGGTATCGGGGCTTGTCCGGCGACGCCGATTCCCTGGCCGATATCCTGTCGAAGGTCGCCGGGCTGGCGCTGGAGTTGATCCGGGAGGGATGCCAGCTCGATATCAATCCAATCGTGTGGAGCCGGGACCGATGGGTTGCCCTCGATGTGAAGGCGATCATTGCCTGAGAGCGCCTCGATCCAGGAAATGGATGCAGTGGTCGATGGATCTATCCTCCAATCGCCGTGGTTGAATCGCGTACGACCAGGCGGGTTGGAACAAGTATCTTCTTGGCAGGCTCCTGTTTACCCCTGATAATCTGTAGTAGGCTCTGGACGGCCATAATCCCCATCCTTCGCTTTGGAACGTGGATAGTGGTAAGAAAAGGATTAACTTCAGAGGCCAGCCCGATATCGTCGAAACCTACTACACTGATGTCCTTAGGAATAGACAGTCCACGTTGCTTGATTGCATCCATGGCACCAACAGCGATCAAATCGTTATAGGCGAGAACCGCAGTTGGCAATCTGTCCATATCTAAAATGCCGTTCATGGCCGTGAAGCCTTCATCCATTCGGCTTTTACAGTTCATGACCACCAGATCTCGATCCCCGTCCAAGCCGAACATCTCCTGGGAGCGGCGAAAACCGTAGAGCCGCTCTTGCGCCGATGTCTCCACGCTGTCACCGGACAGGTAGGCGACGCGGGTATGACCGAGAGAAGAAAGATACTTACAGGCTTTGAGGATCCCGTCGGCATTATCGATCAGGACCGTGTGAATATCTTCGGTCGGGATATAGTAGTCCAGTAAGACTAAGGGTATTTCGATGTGCTTAAGCTTCAGGACAAAGTCATCGTGGTAGACACCGACCATGATGACACCGGCCAGATCATTGAAGTTCAGGTTGATCTTTGTAAGATCGAACTTTTCGCGTTCTATAGAGTTGAAGTGAAAATAGTACTTGCTCCTGATCAGCTCTTCCTCGATCCCGGAGATGATTTGAGCATAGAACTGGCTGGAAAGATTAAAAGAATCCTTATCGATCACGAAAGCCACGCTTTTACCGATAATTCTACGTTTATGGTATCCGTACTTTTCCACGGCCTCGAAAATGGCTTTCCTCGTCTCCTCCGAAACCGTGTCCGCCTTGCCGGAGAGAGCCCTCGATACCGTGGCGATGCTGAGATTGAGCTTATTGGCAATTTCATTCATGGTAACAGCCATGGTTCATCCAATTTTAATAGGATAGGTGGCAATGTCAACACGGCATTGACATTAAATTACATATCAATTATATAATAAATTACACGCCATATTCATGTAAAATTTGACGAATGGAGATCTATTATGCCTGGACCCGGTGCATTCCTGGTTGGCGATGAAGAGCGGCGAGAGGTGGCAGAAGTCATGGAAAGTGGCTATCTGTCCCGATACGGAAGCGCAGATGATGCTCGTTTTAAAAAGAAAGTCGTAACACTCGAGCAAAGATTCGCCCAGCGCATCGGGGCCAAGTACGCTGTGGCTGTGAACGGTGGCACAGGGGCGGTTATGGCCTCACTGGTAGCCCTGGGCGTTGGACCGGGCGTGGAGGTTATCGTTCCCGGCTATACCTATGTCGCTTCCATTTCGGCTGTGCTGGCAGTGGGAGGAATTCCTGTTTTAACAGAAATCGATGAGTCCCTGACCATGGACCCGGCGGCGATAGAGCCAATGATATCGGCGAAGACCAGGGTTATCATGCCTGTGCACATGCTTGGCAACCCGGCGGATATGGAACGGATCATGATCATTGCCAAAAAACGAAAGCTCCTGGTGCTGGAGGACTGCTGTCAGGGTCTTGGAGCCCGTTACAAAGGCCGGGCGCTTGGTTCAATCGGCCATATCGGCGCATTTTCTTTAAATATCAACAAAACCATTACCTCTGGAGACGGCGGGATTGTAGTTACCAGCAATAAGAAGTTCTACGAACGAGCTTTCGCTTTCCATGATCAGGGCCACAAACCGCTACGGTTGGGAGTTGAGATCGGCAAACGTTCACTGATAGGCATCAACCTCCGGATGAACGAGCTGACCGCGGCATTCGCATTGGGGCAGCTGAAGAAGCTCGATCAAATTTTGGGATTGCTCAAAGAAAAAAAACAACGATTCAAGGAACGAGTGGAAGCGGCAGGAATACCCGGGATGGATTTTCGCAAGATTAATGATCCCGAAGAGTGTGCCACCCTGTTTACGATTTTCTTTGATGAAAAGGTGACGGCTGCTCGAGTTGCCAGAGCTCTTGGAACAAAAACAGTATCGGATAGCGGCTGGCACGTATACAACCATATGGAACAGATCCTTGCGGTTCGTGATGAACAGGGAAAGAAACGTTACTGGAAACACATGCTTCCCCGGACGGATGACCTTTTAGCACGGGCCATCAACTTGAGCGTTGGGGTGGTCGATCCCGGGCTCGGAGCCGGATTCGGCATCAACATTCTGTCCAGCAAAGAGGAAATTGACAGCAAAGCAGAACAGTTCATAGAGACAGTTAGAAGGGCCATCCGTTAGGAAGCAGCTGATGCCGATAGACAACTACGATCTCATCCTGATCGGGAATTTGTCGAAAGATATCATCATCATCGACAACAAATCGGTGCGCACCTCTTCGGGTGGAAGTGTCTACTACGGTGCCTTTGCAGCCAAACCCGCCGGAATCCAACTGCTGGTTATAACCAAGCTGGCAATTCAGGATTATGGAATGCTGGGTGACTTCTGGCAGCACGCTATACCCGTGCTGCCGCTGTTTTGCAGACACACGACGGTGATGGAAGACATTTTTGAGAAACGGGCCAACTACTCGAGACGGTCAAGAATCCTGTCTTTGGCTTCACCCTTCAGCGCTGAAGATATTCCCGTCGAATCCGCGAAAATCTACCTGATAGCCGGGTTGCTGCACGGGGAGATTCCAGAGTCGCTTATCGGAGAGTTGTCGGGCCGGGGGAAAGTAGCTGTGGACGTTCAGGCCTTTCTGAGAAGGCCGGACGGCCCTGACCTTGTTCAGGAAGACTGGCGGGAAAAGGAGATGTATCTCCCCCTTGTTGATTTTTTCAAAGCCGATCTGGATGAGGCGAAGATCCTAACCGGTGAAGATTCGCTTGAGGCGATTCTGGAGAAGTTACACGCCTGGGGAGTTAAGGAGGCTATGATTACCGATAACCCCGGAGTAACCGTCTCGGATGGCAAAGCCATATTGTTTTCTCCTTTTCCCGGTTACACCGTAGAATCCCGATCGGGAAGAGGAGATACCTGCTTCGCCTCTTATTTGAGCTGGAGGACCAAGCACGGTTTGGAAGAATCTTTACAGCACGCTGCCCGGATTACCTCCAAGAAACTACGGCGGCCGGGACCCTACCTCGAATGAGATCTATTTTTATCTGCGTCTTTGCTTGCTGCCGTGTCTCGTTTCGGCTCCGCCGTTCGGTGCCATCTGGGTAAGCAACAGTCGAGTTATTTTCTATTGGAGCGGATGTAGTCCCGCAAACGATCGGGATAATCGGACATGATGAAATCAACCCCGGAGTTGGCGATCTTTTTCCAGAGAAAGGGAAGTTTGAGCTTTACGGCAAAAAAGTCCGCTTTAACCAGGGTATCCAATTCAACAGGCAGACCTCTTTGATGCGCATAGTCGATGAAATCCGGGTCAGGAATTTTACTCACCTCGATCATGACCGGCGCTACCGCTTTCAGCAGTGAGTCAAGTTCGTCCCTGGAGTTCACAACGGTATGAAGACGAAACCTGGGATCGATCTTTTGTATCTCGATGATCTCCTTCTTCCCGCCGAGTAAAATGGTCCAGTCATAGGCATCGTGCTTTTTAATGACTTCGGCTATCAGATCCACCCGTACCGTTTTCATGTCCACGTAGACGATGATCCGTCTCTCCGCAGCCTCCAACACGGTGGAAAACAGAGGAATCGAAGCAAAGGGCTTTCCTCTCCACAGCAGCCTCATATATCTTAATTCGGCGCTGCTGAGCTCCTCGACCTTCCCTCGACCGTTGCTGGTACGATCGACCGTGTCGTCGTGCATGAGAACGAGCCTGCCGTCTTTTGTATGGCGAACATCGATCTCCACTACTTCAAATCCGGCTTCGATTGCATCCAATACAGCCTGCAGTGAGTTTTCCGGAGCATTCCGAGTGAATCCCCGGTGAGCACAAATCATAACTGTTTCCCGATTGATAAGGTCCTTCACCGATTCACCTCCCATCCATTTATCTCCCGCCCATCCCGCGCCAAACGCTGTCCGTTCAGCCGGAAATTGCAGCGAGGTAGTCGTGTAATTTTGCGATTGAATCAGCAAGGTATTCCCGGTACTCCGGCCGTATCTCGAAGATAATAAAGCCTTTGAAATCGCCCAGCCGGTTGAGTATTTCTTTGATTGGCATGCTGCCCATTCCCAACGGCAAATGGCAGTCCGCTCTTCCGTACAGCACCTGCTCCATCCGCGAATAGCGGGGATGGGAATTCCTGCCGAAATTGTCGTTCAGATGCAGGTGTCTTACTAGGTGGGCCTGATCTTCGATCGACGATAGAAACGGATCTCCCGTAATCTCAACAGACAGATTGAGATGTCCAGGATCCAGGGCCAGACCTATATTCGGGGCGGCGATTCGTTCCACCTGTTTGCCGATAGCATCAAGGCACAGAGCGGGATGAAGGAACCGGATTTGCTCTTTGCTCAAACCTCTCTCTTCGATCAGATCCAACTCTTCGGCTCCGGGATTGGTATTTTCGATGGTGATCAGGATCCCCGACTTCCGTGCCTTCGCTGCCAGATCCGCCAAAGCGAAGCCCTCCCTTTCGACCGCTTCCGCTCTCCGTTCAGGAGAATCCAGATTGTAGAAATTCTGACCGGAATGGTAGACAAGCACCCGGGCCCCAATTGCTGCAGCAAAATCGATGCAGGAAGAAAAAATGGCCAGGTCCAACACCGGATCCGGACCGTTACAGAGATTGAGAACGTCCGGAAGATGCAGCGTGTAGTGAAAAGGATACTGGGTTAGGACCTCGCGAATTTTCCGGGTCCTCTCCCGGTCCAGATCGCCGTTGAAGATAAAATACAACCCTGAGGTAGTAAGCTCGACCGTATCAAACCCGCACCGGCGGAAATAGTCCAGTTCGTCTCGCAATACGTGTAGATCTCCGTGAACACGCTCATCATTGATGTCGATTCCGATCCCCTGTATCTGCACCGCTTCAGCCTTTCAACGCCCCTTGGGTCAGGCCTGTTATGAAGTATTTTTGAAAGATCGCGAAAGCGATAAGAATGGGGACCACCGCCACGAAAGACGCAGCCGAGAGCAGATCCCATTGAACGAAACCTCTCTCTTGTATCATTTTGTACAGGATGACCGTATAAGGTCGGATGGTCTCCGAGGATGTCAGGACCACGGCATTCGTGAAGTCGTTCCAGGCCCGCAGATAAGCAAAGGTCGCTACGGCGGCCATCCCGGGGACGGCCAGAGGAAGCACGACATGCCAGAGGGAGCGGAAGAAAGAACAACCATCCAGGAGGGCCGCCTCTTCCAGCTCGTACGGGATCGACTCGTAAAAACCGAACATCAGCCAGGTGCAAAAGGGGGCAGAGGTGACGCCGTGGATCAGGATCAGCCCTAAATAGGTGTTATACAGCCCATAGGTGATGAAGATTTTGTAGAAGGGGATGATCATGATCAGGGTCGGAAGCAGCCTCATCAGGATCAAAAAGAGCAGCAGGAATCGTCGCAGGGGAAAGTGAAAGCGGGAAAAACCATAGCCCGCCAGCCCGCTCAAGAAGACTGTCAGCACAGTTGCCCCGAGGGAGATAATGATCGAGTTCAGAAAGGGCCTTCCGCTGAAGCTGGAATCGGTAAACAGCGTAACGAAAGTTTTTAACGTGATTCGGGACGGGAAAAGCGTCGGAGGCCAGGCCTGGGTCTCTTCTTTGGGCTTGAAGGCTGTTGAGAATACCCAGTAAAGGGGAAGAACGGCATATAGTACCCAGAGGATGAGGAAAGCATAAATCAGAATTTTGGATACCAATTTGAATTTTTCGGAGCGGGCGAACATGTCAGACCTTCTCCTGCCTGAAGATAAAAATATATGCCAGGGCGAAAACAAGGCCCACCATTAGCTCAAACACGGCAACGGCAGCCCCGACTCCCAAATTCCCGTAAACAAAGGCATTGCGGTACATGAATATGGACAGCAGCTCGGTGCTGTGAAGGGGACCTCCCCCGGTCATGGCATAGATCCTGTCGAACACGTGAAAAGTATCTCCCGTTTCCGTCACCAGATTGATGAACAGAAAGGGAACCAGCATCGGGATAGTAATATAGCGCAGGCTCTGAAGCTTGGATGCGCCGTCAACCAGGGCGACCTCATAAAGCTCGTCAGGGATACTCTGCAGTCCGGCCAGCTGGATCAACAGGCTGTACGTGGTTCCCTTCCAGATGTTGGCGAAGATGATCGAAGGCAATACCAGGCGTGGATCGCTCAACCAGGCTTGTGGTGCAATCCCGACCAGAGTTATCAGATAGTTCAGAACTCCCACTGTCTGGTTGAACAGGAACTTCCAGGAAAAACCGCATACCACCCCCGCGGTGACCCAGGGCAGGAGAAAGACATTCCTGAAAAAGATCTTCGCTTTCAGCCATTTCAGATGAAGCAGGAGGGCCAGAGCCAGACCGAAACCGACCTGTAAGACTACGGAAAAAAAAACGAAGATCAGGGTAATCCGCATAGTTCCGGAAAAGAAATTGGGGTTCTCCTGGGTGAAGATGGTCTTAAAGTTCTGGAAGCCCACGAATGTTTTCTTGCTGATGTTTACAAGCTGAATATCGAAAAAAGCTGTTATGATTGTGTCCAGCATTGGATAGAGAAGCAGCAGAAAAACGCAGATAAATAGAGGTAGGATAAACAGATATCCCCAGAACGCTTGGTTCTTCCTTGTGCCTATCATCTATTGTTTAAAAATAGTATACCGCCTCTTGTCAAAGAGGCGGTATGACTTTTGCTTCGTTTATTCTCTATTCAGCGAGAATTTTGTTGACCGCCTGTTCCGCTTCACTGAGGGCCTGGCTTACCGTGGCCTCCATCAAAGTGGCTTTCTGAATGGCCGTGTAGAGAGGATCGAGCATTTTCACCCACTCCGGATTCCAGGGAGCAAAATTAGTGTAATTCAGCGCTTCCTTTCGGACGGCATATTCGGGATTGGCTTTCATGAATTCCTGGTCAAACTTGGCCAGCGATTTTCTGGTACCAAATCGCGATTGGGCGATGTACCAGTCTTTTACATTATCCACAGCAGTGGCCAGTTTGATGAATTCCCAGGACATATTGGGGTCCACGGCGGTTCTGGGAATGCCGAGCTCATACCCTCCGGAGGTGGTGGCAACCTTTCCGCCTTCGAATTTCGGGGGCACCCCGAATCCGTATACCTTCTTGTAGCGTTCCTGCGGCCATTCCGCCTCGCTGACTTCTTCCCAGACACCCATGTCGAAGCAGTAGACCAGCCTCTTGTTCAACATCAACTGGTTGACTTCTTCCGATTCAAAGGCCACTTTGGGGATGATTTTGTACTTGTTGACAGCATCGACGTAGGACTGCAGAGCCTTCTGTCCTGCCGGACTGTTGAAAGCCGCCTTGGTGAAGTCTTCATTGACGATCTTTCCTCCGGCTGAGAATAGTGGCGAGAGCCACCTTTCCACCGTCGCCTCCCCGCTGATCAGAGGGAAAAAGTAGCCGTAGGTCTCAGGCGGTTTCTGAGCCTTCATGGCGTTCGTCACCAGTTCTTCGTAGGTCGCCGGCGCTTTCTCCGGATCCAGCCCGGCTGCGGCCACGAACTCTTTTACCCAGCCGATAATGCGGACATCGGTGTTGATCCATACGCCGTAGAACTCACCGTTCCACTGCGAAGATTCCAGAAATTGGGCTATGGTGTCGCTGTAGATATCAGAGCTCTTCAACATGTCCGTGATCTTTTGCAGCACATTGCCTTCAGCGTACTCGCCGATCCAAATGTAGTCCAGCTGCACGACATCGAGCGGTTGGTTCGCTCCCACGGTGATCAGTGTCTTGTTGCGACTGTCGTCGTATCCCAACCCCTCGAGATTGACGGTCACATTGGGAAATTTGCTTTCCATCGCGGCCTTGGCGGTTTTGTAGGGCGCATCCTGGTTGAGCGTGTAGTTTCTGACGATAACGTTCATCGTTATCTTCTTCGCCGCTTCCTGTCCTCCGCCCGCAATCAGCGGAAACGCCAATACAAACAGCAGCAAACAAATGAGAAGCTTTTTCATATATTCCTCCTTGAATCACAAAATTGATGATATCAACAATGGTGCGCGAGCTTAGGGCCTCTCACAAAGCATTATATAGTAATGTAAATTACAGTCAAGTTAATTTATACAAACATTTTTCAAAATGTAATTTACATGATATTCTGTGGAATGGCCGTTATTCACAGCCGTACAGTTGAACAAGGTCCAATATTCGCATTCAAAATATTGCGTGTAACTAGGAGAATATCATGGCTGAAGTGAAAATCGGCGTGCTGGGGGTGGGGAGAATGGGGTTGATACACTGTCAGCAAATCACAGACATCCCCGGACTGGAGCTGGTTGCAGTCAGCTCGAAGGCAACGGAGTTGATCAAGATTGCCGGAGATCGCTTTCCTGTAAAAACATACTTGAGTCATGAGGAACTTCTCAAAGACGAGAATGTAGAATGGGTCGTGATAGCTACCACAACTGAGAAGCACCATGAATGGGCTCTAAAGGCGCTATCCGCCGGGAAGGAACTGATCATCGAAAAACCCATTGCTCTGTCCCTCAGAGAAGCGGAACAGATCTTCGAGTCTGCGGCAAAGAAAGGCCTGCGGGTTACCGTACACAACAATCGCCGATGGGATCAGGACTTCAAGCTGGTGAGGAAAGTGCTCCAAGAATCGACTCTCGGGGAGGTGTATCGCATCGAATCGAGGTATACCCACTGCTCCGATACATGGGGAACTTGGGGATCAGAGGGCGCCAGGAATCCATGGCGACTGAAGAAGAGCTATGGAGGTGGCCTGCTCAACGATTGGGGCCCCCATTTGTTCGACCAACTAATACTGCTGACGGACTCCAGGGTGACGACACTTTTCGGTAAAACCTATGCCAAGATCTGGAGCAAGGAGGTTGAAGATCACTTCTGGGCCGAAGTTCTGTTCGAGAACCGTCTATCAGCCCGGGTCGAAGCATCCAACAATTTCCGTATAGCCCAATCCAGGTGGTGTCTCGTGGGAACCGAAGGTACACTGGCGGTTGAAGGAGGCGATCCTTCAGACTGGAAAACGGCAGTCATCCGTCGCAGAAACGACGAATTCCCCGAAGAGATCAGGATCGATATCTCCCAACCAGAACTGTCCGCGGGCTTTTATCAAGCCTTTGTTCAAGCGCTACAAGCCTCAGCAGCACTTCCGGTCAGCCCGGAGCACGTTCTGCGGGTAATGCGATTGATCGAAGCGGTAAGAGAATCCGACAGGACAGGCCAATCCATCTCGCTGGTAGAGTGCTAATGGATCTGACTGCAGGACCGTCGATTCCGGCGGTCGCGATCATTCCCCAGTCAGATCCTCGGTATAGTTCAAATCATAGATCAAAAGGAGGATAACGATGTTAGCTGCCGTCTTTGAAGGTAACGGGAAGCTCCAGCTCAAAGATCGAGCCGAGCCGAAATTGAAATCTGCTGCGGATGTGTTGATCAAAGTGACCGGAGTAGGGATTTGTGGAACCGACCTCCACATCCTACAGGTGCCGCCGGCTCATCCAGCCAAGGTGGGCGCGATCCTCGGACATGAGTTCACCGGTGTGGTCGTCGAAGCGGGCGCAGATGTCACTGAGGTTCAGCCCGGTGACACGGTTTTGGTCGACCCGCATCCGGGCTGCGGCTTGTGTGAGGAGTGCCGCAGCGGTCATCCTGACCGCTGTATTCCTCTTTATACAAAGGCCGAACCGGGCCATTGCGCCACTATCGGGATCTTCTCCGACGGAGCCATGGCCAGCTATGCGGTGGTGCCGGCCCACGCCCTGTACCGGATCGGTGCTCAGGTGCCGGCTCATATCGCCGCCCTGGCCGAGCCATTAGCCTGTGTGGTAAGTGCCACCGACAAACTCAAAGTCCAGCCGGGTAACAGTGTAGTCGTGTTGGGCGCCGGTCCTATCGGACTTCTATATACGATCTTTCTCAAAGCCTGTGGCGCTGCGAAAGTGATCGTATCCGAGATATCCGAGTATCGCCGTCGGGCGGCCAGGGACTGCGGGGCAACCGCTGTGGTCAATCCTCGAGACGAGGACCTTTCGGCAGTGGTGTCGCGAGAAACGGGCGGTGGAGCCGATGTGGTCGTGGAAGCCGTGGGTCCGCTGCTGCCCCAAGCCATAGATCTGGTGCGTGCCGGAGGCAAGATCCTGCAGTTCGGTCACGACGAACTGGCTCGGCCGCAGGTACCGGTGGCCGAGATTGTCCGTAAGGAAATTACCATTCATGGCGGCTTTATAGGCAAGTTCAGCTTTCACAAGCTGCCGGCCATCATCGAAAGCGGCATCCTGCCACTGGAAAAGATCGTTTCCCATCGGCTTGCACTATCCCGCGTTCACGAGGGTCTTGATCTTCTGAGGAAGGGCCGAGCCATTAAAATCATTCTTCATCCGGAGGAGTAGCTATATATCGCTTCTACCTGCCTTCCACTGCAGGCAGCACAAGGAGGTTGACAGTGAAAACCGAAGCTCTGTGTTATTTGGGAGAGCGACAGATCGAAATTCGAGCTTTGGAAATACCAGAACCAGGCCTCGATGACGTGATGGTTGCTATGGAAGCCTGCGGCATCTGCGGTTGGGATATCGAAGCCTACAGCGGCCGTTACGGTAAACACCATCCCTACCCGTTTTGTGCCGGTCATGAGGGAGTCGGCCGGATAGCAGCCAAGGGAGACCGGGTTAACGGCCTGACTGTCAACCAGCGGGTGGCTCTACATGAGCTGCCCATCGACACTCCGGGTGGAGCACTCCTGGCTCGCCACGCTCTGCGATCGCAGGATCAGGTTACCCCGATCCCTGAAGACAATCGGCCCGTGCATCTGTGGATCGTCGAACCAATCTGCTGTGTACTGAACGGCATCATCTCCGCGGGTATCCTTCCAGGCGATCGGATTGCCGTAGTCGGTACCGGCTACATGGGATTGCTCTTCATCCAGGGTTTACGCCATTGCCAGGCAGGATCGATCGCTGCACTGGAAACCGACAGCCGGAAGTTGGAGCTGGCACTCCGGTTCGGGGCGGATGAGGGTACAGATCCCGGAACAGGATTACCGGAACATTATAGACGGCATTTCGACGTGGTAGTCGAAACTGCTGGAAATTCGCAATCTCTGGATACGGCTTTGACTCTGTCACGACCTGGGGCGAATATTGAAATCTTCGCCTGGCATCATCATCAGCATAATTTTGATCTCGAGAATTGGCATGTCAACGGTTGGTCTATAATAAACGCCGATCCTGTCATGAATCCCCGCTTCAACGCTCTTTACCCCCGGTGCGTTGACCTGATGGTAAACAATACCTATACGAATGAAGGTCTGGTAACCCATGTCGAAAAGATGGAAAAGGCAGAGCAAGTCTTCGAAGCGGCACTATACAAAAGGGGTGGCTATATAAAAGGCGTGATTACGTTTTAGACAGAGCCGCTGCACTGAGATTGATGACCGGCACGATTTCAAGCAGCGCTGGAGATAGTGGCGAAAGGTTTGTCTACAGCACCCGCCTAAACCAGAGCAGAGACAGCAGCACCCCGGCAAACATGATCAGCGCCGCGGCGGCCGTGAAAAAGGCGGTGATCTCGGTCTTTTCCCGCTGAGAAACGAACTTGG
>CAZPQC010000049.1:10333-25683 GCA_964588525.1 uncultured Spirochaetaceae bacterium | reverse complement strand
TCGAACAGCATGACAGCATCCGGAGTGCTTTCCACCACCATGCGATACTTTTGCTCGCTGGCTCTCAGCGATTGCTCGAATGCCCGCGCTTCGGTAACATCCTCCCCTGAGCTGAGAGTGCCGACTATCTGGTCCCGAGGATCTTTCAAGACGGTGTTGTGCCAGGTGATCTGCCGGATATCTCCACTCGCCGTCACTATCCTGTTTTCGTGGTACTCTGCTTGGGATGCTTCTCCCGCCATGACCTGCTCAAAGACGGCTTTCACCCCGCCCCTATCCTCTGAAGGAATAAAATCATCGAACCAGCTTTTTCCCAGAATCTCTTCCCTGGCCAATCCCAGGATCTCACATCCCTTTCGATTCACAAGCGTTACCGTTCCTTCACAATCAATGGCCAGCATTATTACACCGGAAATATCCAGGTATTCCTGCTCTCGGTCCCGTTCATATTGGATCATGGCCTCGTACTGCTTGCGCTCGGTGATGTCTTGTGTCAGGGTTTGGAAAACGTTCCTACCAGCGATATTCACAATTCCGATTGTCAGACCGGCGTTGTATTGAGTGCCATCTTTCCGTTTGAGTAGGGTAGAGTAATCAACCACGCTCCCGGATGTTTCCAAGGTTCTAAGTAATTCCGCTCTATCATTCGGATTCACATATAAGTCGGCGATAGTGACTCCTTTGAAATCCTCAATCGAGTATCCGGAAATGAGTTCCATCGCTCTATTCATTTCGATAACCTTCCCATCCAAAGTTGCAATTCCGATTCCAAAGGGAGCTCGTTCGAAAAGGTGCCGGTACCGCTCCTCGCTCTCCCGCAACTTCTCCTCCGCCTTCCTGCGAACGGTGGTGTCTGTGATAATCGCAGTGAAACCAAGGACCTTGCCTTTATAGATAAATACTGTAGGGATTGAGTTCATATAAACTTCGTGGCCTTTCTTATGGATCACTCTAAAATCCAACTCAACCTTCTTCCCGGGATTTTTAACTGCATTCAAGAATATCTGCATAATTTTCTTCTTATCACCTGGATGGAGGAAACCGGCAAAGGCTTTACCTATCATTTCATCTGTTGAGTAGCCGATCATCTTGCACAGCGAATCATTGACATAAGTGAACTTTCCTTTCAAATCTGTTATTGCTACTCCTGCACCTGTTTTCTCAATGAGGCTTCGATATTTTTGCTCACTTTTTGCTATTTCATCTTCCGCCCGTTTGCGTTCGGTGATGTCAGTCGAGACTCCGATGATGCCGATCAATTGTCCGTCATCGTCGACAATGGGGGAGTCCGTCACGAACACCGGGAACTGGGTCCCGTCTCGCTTCCGGCACATGAACTCACCTGACCACGAGGAGCCCTTCATGAGTCGCCCCGTGATGTGCGTGGCTTGCTCCCGGCTCGTGCCGGGGACCGTTACGTCCATCACATTGCGGCCCACTGCTTCGCCCGCGGGCCAGCCGTAAAGTTCCTCGGCGGCCCTGTTCAGGTACCGGATTGTCCCTTCGGCATCCGTCGCGATGACGGATTGGCCCACGGCATCCAGCAACCGCGCCTGATAGGCCACTTTCGCGCCTGCCTGGTGTCGTTCTTCGGCTTCACCTAAAACACCTGCGAGCCAGTCAACGAGTTGGCGCTCCTCTTCCAGAAACGGTCCTTCGTCCAACTCCGGGTGTTCGTCTGTATAGTAGACCTCCACCGTGCCGCGTTCTTCGCCGCCGACGATGATTTTGCTCGATAGTCGCCACTCGGTCTCCTCGAAGCGTTGCGAGCGGTACTCCGCGCCGGCCAACCGAATCCTGGAGCAGGCGCTCTCGGGGTACTGAAACGCCGGTGGAATGAGGGCGACTGCCTCCCTGGCGACATCCTCCATTGACTTGTGCCGACGGACGGAGTCCAACAGGCCATACGTACACCGAAGTTCTTTGGAGCGATTAGACAGATCGTGCACCAGGCGGGTGCGCTCCTCCTCTGCGTGCATCTGTTCTGAGATGTCCTCCATGATACCAACGAAGTTCGTCACCTTTCCGCTCTCGTCCTTGACCGGGGTAATGACCAGCCTATTCCAGAACATCTGCCCGTCTTTACGATAGTTGCGCAGCACGGTGCGCACCTCGCGGCCAGCAGCCAGGCCGGCGCGTACCTCTTTAAGTCCCGGTTGCCCGGTTTCGACGCCCTGCAGGAACCGGTTATTACGACCTAAGATTTCCGCGGATGTGTATCCGGTCAACTTCTCAAAAGCGGGGTTGCAGTAGACGGTCGGATTGCCCGCTTCCGTCGGTCCGGTAATGAGCACACCGTTGCCGGAGGCGTCCAGCGCCCGCTCGCATAAACGTGTCTTCTGCTCTGCCAGTACGCGCGCGCTGATGTCATGGGCCACGACGAGATACCTCGGTTCTTCCACCCCCGGAACCGGCAGGCGGGATACCGTGGTCTCAAATGTCTGATAATCTCCGCTGTCCGCGCGAAAACGATACTCGAGATTATGGATCTCTTCGCCCCGGTTCACCAGACGCTGCCACGCGGATGCCACCCGTTTGCGGTCGGCGGGATGGAACTCCTTGAAAGGATCGGTTCGGCGCTTTCCTTCATGCCCGAACTTTTCTCTCCAGGCAGCATTCGCCCAAAGAGTCTTGGCACGAGCATCAGCAATAGTTATTAGATCCTGCGTGCTGCTTAGAACCAATCTCAACTTCTCTTCGCGATCGGCCAACAAGGCGAGCGCCTGTTTACGATCGCTGATATCTAGATGCGTCGACAGGCTGAGCAAATTATCTCCGTTCGGGGCAGAGATCATGTCAGCATTGAGCAGCACATCGAGGGTTTTTCCGTCTTTGGTCACGATCTGTAGCTCTTCATTGCAAAGCTTTCCTTTTTTCTTCCATTTCTTGAGCAGTGCTTTTGCCCTATCGCGAGATAAGGGAGCATAGAGCTCGATAACCGACCTGCCGATCAACTCCTCCTTGCTATCATAGCCCAGCGTTTTGACAGCACAATTATTCAAATCCTTGATCGAACCATCCGCTGAAATATTGTAGGCCAACAAAGGAAGATTCTCGAAATACTGATACAGCCTATATTGCTCTAGTGCGAGACGTTCCTCAGCGTGTTTCCGGGCCGTGATATCCTCCATGTAGCCGTCAATTCGAACGATTTCTCCGTTCTCGCCGAAACTCGGTCGGGCACGGTCATGTACCCATTTTTCATCACCCGCCTTACTGACAATACGGTACTCCACATCCAACAGAACCTTCTCGCGCCTATGTGTTTGGATAGCCTGCCAGCATCGCTCCCGGTCATCCGGATGCAACATGCGGTCGAAGAGGTCGGGATCCTGTACAAACTCCTTCCCGGTGTATCCGGTCAGCTCTTCTATCCGTCCGGAAACGAAGAGGTTGGTGGATTTTTGATCGGGAAGAGCTGAATACACGACTACCGGGATGTTTTCACTGATCAGCCGAAAGTTCTTTTCGCTCTCCCGCAGATCCGCTTCGGCCTGTCTTTGTCCGGTAATATCCTTGACGATGCAATGCGTGCGGCGGGCACCCGCGGCATCGCTACCGATTTTGCAGTCAAGGTTGACGATCACTCGGGAGCCGTCGGCGTGGTTCAGCGTACACTCGAACTTGCAAACATTTCCCGTCTCATTGAATATCTCGAAAGTCTCGTTGAACCTCTTCCGATCCTCGGCCACGACGAAATCACCAAACCAGCGACCGGTGGCCTCGGCTTCGGAGTACCCTGTGAGCTCCGTCCAGGCGGTGTTGACAGCGCAGATTCGCGCCTCCTCGTCCAGTGACTGGTAGCCTACAGGCAGGCTTTCAAAGAAACCGGAGTTGTCCAATTCCTGACCTGGACTTGCCGCCACCTCCGATTCGCGTTGTGAAATGAGCCTTTCCATGACTTCGATCCGCTTACGAAGCTCCCGCAGCTCCTCGATGAGTTGTGATTTCGTCTTGCTTTGGTCTTTCTTCATTTTTTCCTCTTCACCCTCGTGGCAGAATGTGCGTGTTCTGCGTTCTGGTCCGCTTTGCGCTGAGGCTGAAGAGGCCCCATGAAGAAAGGCGAGAAACAGGGAGTTTCTCACAAAGAAGGTTGTGACTGTGTCAGCCGTGTAAATCCATATAAAATATACCACATTCAGCGAGTTTTTAAATCCCGGTCGCAGGTGTTACCAATTCCTACAGAAACTGTTTCCACTATCCGACAGACGTCGGACTCGATTCGCTATACCATACAATCCAAGAAACACGACACAGCTATGTTTCAAGTGTCGAGGGAGGGCAGGTGATGAGTGCAGAGACTGACAACCAGGTGGATGCCAACAGTTTCGCCGGTAAAACCCTACTAATCGTCGATGACGACAGGGGACTCCGAGAGGCTCTGTCCATCTGGCTTGGTGACCTATTCCCCGGACTGGCCATCGCGGAGGCGGGCAGCGGCGAGGAGGCTCTAAAGCTGTTCTGCCGCGACCAAGGGGAGAACGGGCAGAAAATACAGGCTGATGGTGCGCATGGAAAAGCCGTGGACGTGGTGCTGATGGACATACGGCTGCCCGGTATGAACGGGATCGAGGCCACGCGCCGTATCCGGGAGGACAGCCCGGATGCCCGGGTGATTATCCTTTCACAATACAACGGGACGGAGTTCCACCGAAAAGCCGAGGAGGCAGGGGCAGCGGCTTATATCCTCAAGCGCCAGAGCATGCGAGAACTGCTGCCAGTAATTGAACGGGCTCTCGGAGCCGAGGCCGTGGTACGAAATGCAGCCGCTATAGTTCAAAGAGGCAAGAGATGAAGTGGTTTGTATTGACGGCATGTTTGCTGGTTGTTGTGGGATGATCCGATCAAGCTTAGAGCTCATAGATTGCTACAAATCCTTACTCTAGTGGAAAATACGACAACATATCAGGTTTTTCCCGATACCGAGTCATCTCCGTACATGTCAAAATTGTCACGGAGATAATACGATCAGGGTGAAGGAGGTTGTATTCGCCTGAGCGGAGAAAAGCCATGGACCCCCCTAATCGCGCGTTGCAAATCGACGACCTAAAAGCCGGAGATCATGTCTGCTGGATATATGATACCGAAGAGGAACATCGGTTTCTGCTGACCCCATATATCCGAAACGGGCTCGAAGCCGGCGAGAAAGTGATCTATATCACAGACGCTCACAATGCAGAGACTGTTGTCGACTATCTGCGGGAAGACGGGCTGGAATTAGAGCCGTATCTAGAAAAGAAGCAAATAGCTCTATTAACTTCAGCCGACACGTATTTACGGGAAGGTGTCTTCGATCCGGATAGCATGATCGCCCTGCTTCGTGCCGAAACGCAGCTTGCGCTGGAGCAGGGATTCTCCGCCTTGAGAGTAACGGGAGAAATGAGCTGGGCACTCAGGGGGCTGCCGGGCTCCGAAAGGCTGATCGAATATGAAGCGAAGCTGAATGAGTTTTTTCCGGTAAACCCGTGTCTGGCGCTTTGCCAATATGATAAGAGAAGATCCAGCCCAGAGCTGCTTCAAAGTGTTTTATATACGCACCCGATTGCAGTTATCGGTACGGAATTCTTTGACAACCTGTACTACATAGCACCAACAGACCTGTTGGGTGGCAACCTGGAGCAGGGAAAGCTGGACAATTATCTGAAAAACCTTGCCCGGTACAAAATTTCGGCAGAGAAGCTGCGGAAAAGCCTGGACAAGGTTGGGCAAAACGAGGACGAACTGCAGCGCATATTCGAATGTGTAGCTAACGGGGTGGTTGTTACCGACCTACAAGGGGATATTACCGAGCTGAATGAGCAAGCAGTCCAAATGCACGGATCAGGTCCCAAAAAAAATCTGATAGGCAAGAGCGTTCTGGCATTTATCGCTTTCCGTGATCAAGAGAAGGCGGCAACACGCATGCAAGAGCTCGCCCAAAAAGGAATTACCGCTACCGATGAGTTTACGTTGGTGAGGGCCGATGGTTCTGAGTTTCAGGCAGAGATAAGTGCAGGCCTGCTGAAGGATACCGGCGGAAATCCAGCGGGTTTTGTCAGCGTCATAAGAGACATCACCGAACGCAAGAGAACGGAAAAAGCACTGAAAGATTCGGAGAACAGATACCGGGATCTTGTTGAAAATGCGCTTGTGGGTGTCTATCAAACAAACATCAAAGGAGAGGTTATTTATGCAAATAATTACTTAGCTCGAGTATTCAATGAATCTATTGAAGAGTTTAAGCTAAAAAAGGTTCAGGAAAGATATAAGAATCCCAAAGACAGGGAACATCTGATTGGCCTACTAAGGAAGCATGGGCAGGTCGATCATTTCAGATGCGATCTAGTGAATGCCGAAGGGGGGGAAATCAATGTAATGATCAGTGCTAAGCTCGATGGCGATGTGATGTCGGGAATGATAATGAACGTCACTGAATCGAAAAAGACGACGGAAAAGCTACGGAGAAATGAAAATGAGATTCGGGTCATCACCGAAAATGTTCCGGCACTGATCTCATACGTGGACGCGGACGGAATTTATCGCTACGTCAACAAGATGTACGAAGATTGGTTTGGAATCGCGCGCAGCGAAATCATCGGCAAACACTACAGACAGGTTCTGGGTGAGGTTGTCTACAATAGGATCAGGAAGCACATCCAAGAAGCACTGGCAGGACGACCTGTCCACTTTGAAGACAATCTTCCTTACAAACACGGCGGCGCCCGTTGGGTGATGGCCAACTATCTTCCGGATACCGACGAACAGGGGAGGGTCAGAGGATTCTTCGCCCTGGCCACGGACATCACGGCACTCAAACAGACAGAGCACGCATTAGGTATGAGGCTGAAGGAATTGATTTGCCTTTATCAGGTACTTCGAGCGATGCAAGAGCACCTATCTATTGAATGGCTTTGCGATCGGATTGTTCGGCAACTGACTTCAGCCATGCAATTTCCGGAGATCACGGTTCCTGTCATAGAGCTGGGTGGAAGACGATTTGCAGGTGAGCACTACCGGGATGGATTATCACCTAGCCTATCCGCTGAGATAACGACGAGCGGTGAGACATACGGGCATATAGAGATCTACTACACCGACGACAAACCCTTTCTGATACCGGAGGAGCAGCAACTGCTCGACATTGTCGCAGATAGTCTAGGTGTGTGGTTTGTAAATACGCGAGCGACTGAAGCACTGGGTCAGAGCGAGAGGAATCTGGCGAAGGCTCAGGAGATCGGCCATCTGGGTAGCTGGGAATGGGATATTAAAAATCGAACGTTGACATGGTCTGACGAGCTTTTCCGCATATTCGGTGTGAAGAGAGGGGAATTCATACCGTCTTTCGATGGAATCGAAGCAATGATTCACCCCGATGACCGGGCGGAAAATGCGGAAAAAGTCAAGCAAATGCTCTCGACCGCCGAATCCGTTGCGTACCATTTCCGAATTATTCGCCCGGATGGGGAGATAAGACACATTCAGCAAACTGGAGAAATCTCACGGGACACTGACGGGAAAGTCGACACCATATTCGGCATTATGCAGGACATTACCGAGCACAGGCGTGTGGAAGATGAACTTAGAAGCTCACAAGAAAAGTTAAGGCACCTTGCTGCTCACCAACTATCTGCGAGAGAAGAGGAACGAACGAGCATTGCCCGGGCGATTCACGACGACTTGGGACAGGCGTTGACGGCGTTAAAAATGGACCTGGCCTGGCTGAGAAAAAGATCGCCGGAGGACAAAAAGACGTATCTCGAGAAGTTGCAGTCGATGACCAGCTTTATCAATACAACCATTCTAACGGTGAGAAGAATAGCCACAAATCTGAGACCGGGATTGTTGGATGACATTGGTCTGGTCGCAGCCATTGAATGGCAGGTTGAAGAGTTTCAAAAGCGAACAGAAATCAAGACCGACGTTGCTGTCCGTACGAATAATGTGGGGTTGACTGAGGAAAAAAGGACGGCGATTTTTCGCATATTCCAGGAGACGCTGACGAATGTCGCCCGGCACGCGGATGCGAGCAGGGTGAGCATATGTCTCAGGAAGAGGGCCCAAAGCCTGGAGCTAGAAGTTCGAGACAATGGGAGAGGGATAACGGAGGAACAGATTGCCGATCACCATGCTCTTGGCATAATGGGGATACGGGAACGCGTCAGAATGATGGGGGGTAAGGTTCAAATCAACGGTGCTCCCGACAAGGGGACCAAGGTGCTGGTAACGATTCCGCTTTGAAAAATGTCAAGCGCTTCACCCCAGGCCCGGTTTCACCCGCCCAGCAGCGTTGCCTCAGATCTTCCAGCCGTTGTCCACCGGCAGGTCGATGTGGAACCGCGTCATCGATAAACACCCCGAGCTGGCAGGCAAGATCATCCTCATGACCGGGGACCACCCTGGATACCCTCCCCTACGGACGACCCTCTCGACGGCCATCACCCATTCGGGGAATCGGGAATTCTAGTTGTCGCTGATCAGAGGTCCTCAGGACCTGATCCCTGAGTGGAACGCGCACAGTGATCTCCGTACCCTTTCCGGCAACTCCATGGAAGGTCACATCGCCGCCCCAGGCGCCGACGCGCTCGCGCATCCCCAACAATCCCAGCGATTTCGGATTTGAAACTTGGTCTGGGGTAATGCCCTGGCCGTCGTCGGAGACGATCAGCGTCAACTGGTCGGGGTCGTCGTGCATCCCAAGGCGAAACCAGGTAGCGCCGGCGTGCCGGGCGACGTTTGTCAGCAATTCCTGGGAGACGCGGAAGAGCGTGGTCACCAATCCGGGCTCCAGGACCAGATCCTCACCTCCCAAGTCCAGCTTGCATTCCAGGCCGGTGCGGTCGGCAAACTCACGCGCCTGCCATTCCAGGCTCGGCAACAGGCCCAAATCGTCGAGCATCCCCGGCCGCAGTTCGGTGGAGATACGTCTCACCCTGGCAATCGTGTCGTCAACCAGGTGCAGCATGGATGCGGTCCTGTCGCGGCCGGCGGCATCCACTTCCGGCAGTCGCCTGGCGACCCAGTCAAGATCCATTTTCAGCACGGCCAACGCCTGCCCCAGTTCGTCGTGGACCTCGCGGGAAATACGCGTATGCTCATCCTCACGCACCGCCTCCAGCCGACCGGCCAGGGCGCGCAGCTGCTCTCGTGACTCGATCAGCGCTTCTTCGGTCCGCTTGCGCTCGGTGATGTCCTGTATCAGGGTTTGGAGAACGCGCTGACCGGCGAGATTCACAATCCCGAGTGTTAAGCTGGCTTGGTACCGGGTACCGTCTTTCCGTTTGAGCATTGCAGGGTAGTCAACCACACTCTCGGATGTTTCCAGGATCCTAAGGAGTTCCGCTCTATCATCCGGATTCATGTATATGTCCGCGAGATTGGTACCTTTTAACCCCTCAAGCGAGAATCCGGTAATACGTTCCATCGCTTCATTTATTGATAAAACCTTCCCATCCAGAGTTGCAATTCCGATTCCAAAGGGAGCTCGTTCGAAAAACTGCCGGTAACGCTCCTCGCTCTCCCGAACTTTCTCCTCCGCCTTGTATTCCTCCTGTTGCGCGGCGTAGAGTTTCCGGTAGAGGCCGGCCTGCCGCCGACGGTAGAAAAAGGCGGCCAGGACCAGGGTGAGAAGCACGAAGAGAACGACAAAGACGGCGATGACCGCTCCGCGGTAGCGCAGTTCGGCCAGGACCTCGAAGCTGTCCACCTTGGCCACCATGGACCATGGGGAACCGGGTACCGACAGCAGAACCGCCAACACCTCCACACCGCGGTAGTCCTTACCCTTGAAGACCCACTGCTCTCCGAGCGCCGCATGCACGCCTGGAAGGTCGCTGCGGGCCAGCGGGATGCGGAACGACAGCGCGGCGTCGGTCCGGAAGCGCAAGTCGTTGAGGAAAACGACGTCATCACCATCCTGCTGGACCAGAAGGGTCTCGGCACTGTCGCTGGGGATGGGCCAGGACTGGATGAGCGGATAGAGCGACTTTGCGGCACTGCTGCGCAAAATCACTACCGCGATAATCCGATCGTCGGCATCCGATATCGGTGCGACCGCGTCAAGGTATATCTTGCCGTCGGGGCTTCGGAAGAGGTTCGAGAGTACCGGCTGCTTGCCCTCGATGGCCTGCGCGACGGCTTTCAGCTCAGCGGTGCCCAGCGGACCAAGGTCCTCTCCGGCGTGCACCAGAACTCGTCCCTCCGTGTCGGCGAGGAAGGCATCCGAGTACCGTTGCCCCTCCAGTTCGACACCCAGGCGTTGCAGTAACGGATCCCGAAGGGCGAGGTCGCCGGGATCCTTCAACCAGCTCTCCGTGGCCTTTCTGAAAAAAGGACTCTTCATAATAGAGGTTGTGTCATCCAGCCAATCTCGCCGCAACTGAATGATCTGGCCCACCTTCAATTTGCCGATGGCCGCGAGTCGATCGCTCATTTCGAGGCCGATTCTCTGCGACTCGACGCGGTACAGCACATAGCCCCCGGCTCCGAGTCCAACGATGAATAACGCCAAGAGGATCGCCGATATCAGTTTGACCTTAGTGCGGGGTCGATCTTCAGTCCTCATGATCGCATTTCCTCACGCCGTCTCCAGGCCGTATTTTTTCAGTTTCCTGTACAGCGTGATGATATTGAGGCGGTACAGAATCTCATGCAGCTGACCCACACGCACGCACAACGCTGTGGCGGGCTCGACGTGTCCAAACCCGGAGCTGTGGGGCTAATCCCACGTCTTTTCCGGCGTCCGGGGGTACGGAGACGGAGGTTATCTTCCGGAACTCGCGGCCTTCACCACTATCCTGCCCTTCTCTTTGTCCAGCACGAAGCGTACGGCCCGCATCTCTTGCGTGATGATGTACGGCACGTGACAGATTTCAATATAGGTTCCTGGGAATATCGATCGCCGCACGACCACCTCGGCATCTTCCTGCTTGTCCAGGTGAACGATCAGGCTCTGGGCCGCTCCATTGAGTTTGTGGATCGCAGCTTTCAGCTTGTCCCTCAGCCCGCTCAGTTTCTCCGCTCCCGCTCCGTCTTTCTTCAATTTCTGGTCCACGCCGGCGAGCTTGAAGGCCAGCTCCATGTTCCTGTCCCGAATCCACTCCAGTTTTTGAAGGATGGAGAAGTCGATTCCGCAGTAGATTTCGGTCCTCGGTCCCATTCTGGTGCCGATCTGGGTTGCGGTCACCCCTCCCAGCGCGTACAATTTTCCGCCCACGATGATCCCCTTGAGATCCGTATCGATCCTGCCTTTGCTGTGGATCGCTGAGTTCAGGATCCCGGTAGTAACGGTGATCGACCCTTCCGCCTCGACATAGCAGTTTTCGATGAAACGGGCTCGCAGCTCCCCACCCACCCGCACGGTTCCCGGCTTGCGGCCGATGATACCTCTGTCTACGATCAAATCCTTTTCGCACACCACCTCGGAAGCGTCGAGGGTCCTGCGGCAGATGATTGCGCCCCCGGCGCGGATATTGAAGCCGTCGGATACTTCCCCGTACACGATAACATCCCCGGGAAAATCGATGTGCCCGGTTCGGTAGTCCACCGCATCCCGAATCTGCAGGACTTCAGCGACCCAGAACGATCCCGGGGTGTGCTCGAAACGCCCGGAAACCTCAGCTACCACTCTGTCCCCGACGACCTCGGTGTTCTTTCCCGGCTTCATGGTTCGCGGTTTGCTGGTCTTGAAGGCGATGGCCTCCCCGAGCACGGTCGTCCCCATGACTCCCTCCACCGGGGGCACCAGGCGGGCCAGAACATCTCCCTTCTGCACCAGGACGAAAGGGGTGCGCTGTTTGTAATCGATCTTTCCTTCAGGTTGCTCGGTTTCCGGTTCCTGAACCAGATACTTCTCCTCCAGCTCCAGATGTTGTGAAATTTCGTTGACGGGACTCAATCCCCTGGCGATCACCACGTCGATGATCTCGACCCCTTCCGTGTTGCACTTGAACACCGCCTCTTTGATTGCATTCCAATCCGCACCGAAGCTGATCTTCCTCGCATCCAGGTGCTGCTCGACCCGATGCAGATCCAACGGCTCGCCCCCGGGTGTCGGGGGATAGAAATCCGCGGCGCAGATCATTCCTTCCTGCTCGACCCGCAGATCCACATAGCCGTCAGACTTCAGACCCAGGCTGCGTTCCAGAGACTCCAGCTCCTCCTGCTGCTTGTCGCTGCGAATTCGCTCTTCCATCTCCTCGGGAAGGCCACTGGTCAACGAATCAAGATCCCCCAGATCCTCCAGGACGGACTCACTGCTTTTGAGGATGTTTTCGAAGGCGTATTCGTCGCGCTTTGGCATCTGAGATCAGCTCTTCAAAAAATCCAGGATTTTAGCGATCTCGAACGGTTTTTTCAACAGGCCGACCGCACCGGCCTTCAAGGCTCTCTCAGCCAGCGGGTCGGCGGGGTAGGCGGTGATGATCAGGATCTTCACCGAGGGCTTGCCCGCCAGGATGCTTTCGGTAAGCTCCGCCCCGTTTTTTCCCGGCATGCGCACATCGACGAGAACCAGATCGTAATCCTCACTCAATGCCTGCTTTTCCCCCTGCAACGGATCGGCAAAAACATCGACCTGGAAGCCCATGTCCTCCAGGATCACTTTCACCGCATCGAGTATCATCTGTTCGTCGTCGATAACGAGGATTTTTTTCACTGGTGAATCTCCTTTAAATCGAGTGGCTTCTTATTCATTCAGCCTATCAGACTTTTTCACTTCTGTAAAATCTACCGACCCACCTCTCCTTTTTTCCTCATGATCTCGAAGTACTCCGGATAGATTTTCTCCATGCATTCGGGACACAAGCCGTGACTGAACTCGGCTTGGGAATGCTGCATCAGGTAGCCTTCCACCTGCTGCCAGAACCCCTGGTCATCCCGGATCTTCTTGCAGGAGGCGCACATCGGAATCAGTCCCTTGAGTGTCTTGATCTCCGCCAGGGTCGCCTCCAATTCGCCGACACGCAGTGCCAGGGCCTGCTGCAGCTCGGCAACCCGCCGGCCCACCCCGACCCGGGCCATCAGCTCCTCCCGATTGAAGGGTTTGGCCACGTAATCATTCGCCCCGGCTTCCAAACCTGCCACGATGTCCTCGGTTCGTCCCTTGGCGGTGAGCAGGATGATGTACATCCCGCTCAGAGTCTCGGACGCCCGTATCCGCCGGGTGAGCTCCAGGCCGTCCATCTCCGGCATCATCCAATCGAAAATCGCCATCTGCATGGTCTGATCCGCCTGCAGGACATCCCAGGCTTCCAAACCGTTTTGGGATTCCACGACCTGGTAGTCCCACTTGCTCAACACCGCCTGCAATACGCGCCGGGAGGTCTGATCATCTTCGGCAATCAGGATCTTCATTACCATGTTCCTTTCAGCAGTTCCGTCAGGGCCGCCCAGGCGGCTTGCAGCCGGGAAAACAATATTCGGGCTTTGTCCAGATCTTGTGCTGAGCACGCCGTTTCGATATCCGCTGCAATATCCCGCAGCTGCGTTGCACCGACCGTGGCCGCCGCTCCTTTCAGAGTGTGGCCGAGACGGGTGAGGCTTCCCGGGTCATCCCGTTTCAGACAACCTGCCATATCCGCAAGCTGCGGCGGCAGATCTTCGACAAAGCCCTTCAGAATCGATCGAATCATCTGTTCATCCTCTCCGAACAGCTCCGCCAGCACGCTCTGATCAAATATTTCAACCGGGGTTGCCGGTGCCCGCGGCTGGGAGCGACGCCTCCCAGTGGTCCGGGTATTTCCCACGACCCGTTCGATGGCCTCCACGAGCTTCTGGGAATCGACCGGCTTGGACACGTAATCATCCATCCCCGCCTTCAGACACATTTCCCGGTCCTCCGCAAGGGCATGGGCCGTCATGGCGATGATCGGGATCTTCGGGTCCAGCACTGCAGGATCGAAAGCCCTGATGCGGCGGGCGGCTTCCAGACCGTCCATCTCCGGCATCTGGACATCCATCAGCACCAGATCGTAGGGAGCCAGAACCAAGGCGGTCAGCACTTCCTGGCCGTCGGCAACGGCATCGGCCCTATAGCCCATTTTGTTCAGCAGGCCCAGAGCGACCTTCTGGTTGGTGGGATTGTCCTCGGCCAGCAGGATTCGCAGGCTTCCCCTCCGCTGCTCGCTGAGGGTATGGCGGGTCACGAGGGTCCGCATATTTCCCTCAACCGACTCCCCTTCCCCGGTCACGGTGGCCAGACAGCCGTAAAGCTGGGAATGTTTGATCGGCTTGCTTAAATAGCCGGAAAAGCCGATTCCCTTCACCCGGGCGCCGTCCCCACGCATTCCAACCGAGCTCATCATGATCAGCTTCACCCCGCCAAACGTCCCATCGGATTTGATCTTCCGCCCGAGGGTCTCACCATCCATCCCCGGCATGCGCATGTCCAGGATGGCGATGTCGAAGGGCTTCCCCGCCTCCGCGGCCTCCTTGAGCATGGCGAGGGCCTGTTGTCCTCCGGCCGCTTCTTCGCAACCGCAGCCCCAGGCCAGCAGCTGTTTTCTCATAATGCAACGGTTGGTGTCGTTGTCATCGACGATCAGTATAAGCTTGTCCCGGATGTCCTCCATCGGCAGTTGCACCCGGACCGCTTCCGCGGGCCGTACTGCGAAGGCCGCGGTGAACCAGAAGGTCGAACCCCGGCCTTCCGTACTCTCCACACCGATTTCTCCGTCCATCATTTCGACCAGGCGGGCGCAGATACTCAAGCCCAAGCCGGTTCCGCCAAAGCGGCGGGTCGTGGAGGCGTCCGCCTGGGTGAAAGGATCGAAAAGCTCCGCTAGCTTATCCTGCGGGATTCCGATTCCCGTATCGGTAACGGAGAAACGAAGCTGGACCTGTTCAGGGGTCTGACCTGCCAGCTGAGCCTGTACCACGATCTCCCCGGTTTCGGTAAACTTGACCGCGTTCCCGATCAAGTTTGTCAGAATCTGGCGCAGCCGTCCCGGGTCTCCCAGCAGGTTTGAGGGAACCTCTGGTTCGACCAGGCAGACGTATTCCAAACCTTTTTTCTGCGGGCTGATGGCCAGCAGATCGTTCATATCCTCCAGGGTCGACCGCAGGTCGAAATCGAGAATTTCCAGATCGAGTTTGCCCGCCTCGATCTTGGAGAAGTCCAGAATATCGTTGATGATCGACAGAAGCGAATCCGCGCTTCCCTGGATGGTCTCAACGAAATCCAACTGCTCGCTGTTCAGCTTGGTATCCAACAGCAGCCCGACCATCCCCATGATTCCGTTCATCGGAGTGCGGATCTCATGACTCATGTTGGCCAGGAAATCGCTCTTAGCCCGGTTGGCCGCATCCGCCTCCTCGGCTTTCTGCTTCGCCTTCAGAAGCGCCTCTTCCAACTCGCGGTTCAGCCAGGCCAGCTG
>CAZPQC010000049.1:6775-10233 GCA_964588525.1 uncultured Spirochaetaceae bacterium | reverse complement strand
TCTGCTTCGCCTTCAGAAGCGCCTCTTCCAACTCGCGGTTCAGCCAGGCCAGCTGATCACGGACCCGTTCCAGCTCCGCTTCGGCCTCTTTCTGCTCGGTGATGTCCCTGAATATCGCCAGGGTTCCTGAAAAGCGAGCATCCGGACTGGCATTGGGGCGTCCGGTGATCTCCAGCTGGCGCCGACTTCCAGAGGGCTGGCGAATCTCCAGCTCGTATGTGCTCTGCTTTCCCCGCTTCCTGAGGCGGCTCTGCGCCTCAACGGCATCCAAACCGCGATGATCCAGGAACTCCCGGAGATTTCGCCCCACCAGCCCGCCGGCGGGGACACCGAAGATGCTCTCCGCCGTTGGATTGGAAAACACGAAAGTGTCGTCTTTATCCGCCACCGCCACGCCTTCCCCCAGGTTTTGGACCAGGGATTCAAACTGCTGCTTGCTGCTGAGCAGCGCTTCTTCGGCCATTTTGCGGTCGTGAACGTCGACGATCGTCCCGGAGAGCCGCCTCACCTCTCCCCGCTCATCCCGGGTCCCCTGACCCCGGCTGCGGAACCAGCGGTAGGAGCCGTCCCTGGTGCGCAGCCGGTACTCCACGTCGATGGCCGGACCCCCGCGCCGATGTTCCAGGTCCACTGCTATGGTGCGCTCCCTGTCCTCCGGGTGGAGCAGCTCACCGAACTGCTGGAAGGATGCCCGGATTTCCCCCGGTTCGTATCCCAACAGCTCGTAGAAGCGGGGCGACCACCACTCGTCGTCCCGATTTACATCCGGCCGGTCCCAGATCCCGTCGTTCGCCCCCAGCATGGCCAACTCCAGGCGCTGCTCGCTTTCCCGCAACCGTGAGCTGATGCGCATGCGGGTCAGATAGGTAGTGATCATCTGGGCGGCGGTGGAAACAAAGCGGAGGTCTTCATCAGTCAGGGATCGGTCTTCTTCTTTGTCTGCGATGCCCAGAAACCCATACCAGCCGTCTTCGATCCAGAGAGGCAACACTGCGATCCACGAGATTCCCTGGAGCGTGAACATCCTCCGCTCGCTCTCCGGAAAACCCGAGATCGGCCCGCTGATCATCCGTTTGGCCGTAAGCTCTTTCCGCCACCGGGAATAGCCGCTGTCGTAGGGGAGGTGCCGCATCTGCGGAATCTCATCGCCCGCAGACGCTGCCTCCGCGCGCGCCTCTTGGGTCATCTGCGCGCACAGGCCGTCGGTTTCATCCGCAAAGTTTTCGAACAGGAAGACCCGATCGCTGCCGACGGTTTCACGTAGGGTACGTAACGCGTTGGCCAGCGCCTCCGGTCCGCGGATAAGCAGGGCGCTGGAGCACCGGGCCAACCCTTCTTCATAGCGGAGCCGAATCGTTAGCTGCTCTTCCGTTATCTTTATCTCGGTACGGTCCATCAACGAGCACAACGCCCACCGCCCCGGTCTGTTTCCCGAATCCAGTAGAATGGCGTTGGCCTCCAGGTAAAAACGGGGCTTGTTGCCGATCTGGCACCAGGATTTGTGCCGGACCTCGGTCAGCTTCTTGATATCGGCTACGGAACTGAGATAGGAGGGGGGCAGCGGCAGCTCGTTCAATCGGGAGCCTTTCAGCGATTCAGGATCGTCGACACCCCACATGGCTGCGAAGGCGGAATTGGCGTATTCGATACGGCCTTCCATGGAAACGATGCAGAGGGCCGCACTGGTGGCATTCATGGCCCGATCCATGATCAGCAACTGCTCCTGAACGCGGCGAAGCTCGCTTCCGGTCTTCCGGCTATCTGTCAATCCCCTCACCTCCTATGTGTTCGGGCGTTCCTCGTAAATCCTCAGCTCCTGCTCATCCGTTGGTCATCGGTTCGGTCAGCCAGGCCGTTTCATTGTTACTCCCCAGGATGGCTTCGTGAATTTCCTCGAACCGCTTCGTCCCCTTCCGGAAGGCCTCCAGCACCTGCGGGTCGAAATGCCCCGGCTCGGTCCTGCCGTCCCCCTTCAGGATGATCTCCAGAACACGATCGTGGGGTAAGGCGGGCTTGTAGGGACGTTCGGCGCGAAGAGCATCGTACTGGTCCACCAGATTCACGATTCTACCGGTCAGCGGAATCTGCTCGCCGATCAATCCTTCGGGATAACCGCTTCCGTCCCAGCGCTCATGGTGAGTCAAGGCGATTTTCTCGCCCATCTTCAGATACGGTGACTGGGAACCAGCCAGGATTTTACCGCCAAGCCTCGTGTGGGAACACATGATTTCCCATTCCTCGGGAGACAACGGGCCGGGTTTCAACAACACGGCGTCCGGGATACCCACCTTCCCGATATCGTGCATCGGAGCGGCAAAGTACAGGGTTTCCAGGCTCTTCTTGTCCAGACCGATCTCAGAACCCAATTCGCGCGAGAAATAGCTGATGCGGCGAATGTGAGCCCCGGTTGCCTCATCTTTGTATTCCGACGCTAGAGCCAGGCGGAATATGGTTTCCCGGTTGGCCCGGCTGACCTCGCCGAAGGTCCGCCTGAGCGACGTAGTTCTTTCGGCCACCTTGCGTTCCAACTCGTCGTTGTAGTTTTTCAGCAGATCGTGGTACTGCTTGATCTTCAAATTGTTAGCCACCCGCATTACCAGATCCTCGGCGTCGATCGGCTTGGTCAGAAAATCGTTGGCTCCCGCCGCGATCCCTTTCAGCCGGTCCTCCCGGGACTTCAACCCGGTCAGGATGATGATCGGGATGTTGACCGTGGCCGGATCGTCCTTCAGCTTTTTTGTCGCCGTAAACCCATCCATCTCCGGCATCACCCCGTCCATCAAAATAAGGTCCGGTGGATCCTCCCGGACCGCCTCCTCCACCTGGCTGCCCGTGTGGACTTCAGTGACGGCATACCCACTGGACTCGCACAAAGTCCGCAGCAGGGTTACGATTCCCGGTTCGTCATCGGCGATCAGGATTTTCGCTGCTCTACCTGTTTCTTTCATCCACTATCCCTCTCATCCTTCACTGCCTTCGTTGCTCCGGGTGTTTTCGCCCCTTCTGCGTGACCGCAGGGGAACCCTCGACGCTGGGCAGATAAACTTTGAAGGTCGTCCCCTCTCCCGGTGCGCTCTCACAGTCAATGAATCCCCTGCTCTGCTTCACGATTCCGTAGACCATCGACAACCCCAAACCGGTTCCCTTGCCCTTCTCTCTGGTGGTAAAAAAGGGCTCATAGATGTGCTGCTGAACCTCCTGGGTCATTCCTTCACCCGTGTCGCTCACCGCCAGGACAACATAGTCTCCGGCCCGCAGGTCGGTGCAGCGGCACGCCTCTTCGATTCCCATAGTTTGCGAGTACGTGGCAATTCCCACCCCTCCGCCCTGGGGCATGGCATCCCGCGCATTGACCACCAGATTGATCAGAACCTGGACGATTTGTTCCTTGTCCGATCGCACCCAGTTCAGCCCCGGATTCAAGCTGAGGCTGCACTCGATGTTTTCACCGATGAGGC
>CAZPQC010000049.1:0-6675 GCA_964588525.1 uncultured Spirochaetaceae bacterium | reverse complement strand
CAGTTCAGCCCCGGATTCAAGCTGAGGCTGCACTCGATGTTTTCACCGATGAGGCGGCGGACCATTGCGACCGTGTCTTCGACGATGTCGTTCAGGTTGAGGTCCTCCTCCTGCAGCACCTGTTTGCCGCTGAAGGCCAGCAGCTGATTGGTCAGCGTGGAGGCCCGATCCACTGCTTTTCGAATCTCCCCCAGATACTTCAGGCGCTGATCTCCCTCTTCGAAACTCTTTGCCAGGATGCCGGCAAAACCATCTATGACCATGAGCATATTGTTGAAATCATGGACGACTCCGCCGGCCAGCCTGCCCACCGCTTCCATTTTCTGCTCGGACAGCCGGAGATCCAGGCGCTTCAGTTCGAACTGCACTTCCAGTAGGCGCCGGTTCACCTGTACGGCATCTTCGAAAGATGACAGCAGGAGATCCAGAATCTGCAGCCGGCTGGCGCTGATCCGGTGCGTTTTACCGTGAAAGAACACCTCCATGTCTGAAAGCGCCGGGGTCTCAGGTCCAGACCGCCTGCTCCCGAGAACCTGATCCAGGCGTGCGTGGAGAAACTCGAAATCTACGGGCTTGGTGATGAAGTTGTCCGCGCCGCATTCTAATCCCTTGAGCATATCTTCGGAGTTGCACAGGGAAGTCAACAGAATGACCGGCATTCCACGGGTTTTCGGTTTTGCCTTGACCTGACGGCAGAGCTCGTACCCGTCCACGAGCGGCATGACGATATCGCTCAGCATCACATCGGCAGTTGCCCGCTGCAGGTATTCGAGGGCTCCTTCGGCGTCAGGTCGGATCTGCACCCGGAAGCCTTGGTTCTGAAGGTATTCCGCCAGGCTCTGGGCCTGGGTCGGACTGTCCTGGACAACCAGCACCGTGTTTTTTTTCATGATTCCATTCTACCTTTCACAGCCCCAGTTTGGATCTTCGGCTTGCACCCAGCCTCTTCGCATACCGCCAGGGCGATTTCCCCCCGAACAAGTATGAGCCGGGCGGCACCGAGCTTCAGCGCCGCCCAGGGCATGCCGAATACGGCGCAGGTGTTTTGATCCTGCATGATGGAACCAGGCGCCCTCCTCCATCGTGCTACCATAATCAACGAGTTTCGGCCCCGGAGGTATCGGTGTTTGTCTGATTTTTTTGTAGGACAACCTGGAGGATCGGTGTAGGTGTTTGTCCTACATCAAATCCATCGGCTGTACAGTCGGCAGCGGACCGGATACACTGGTAGTGTGTCATCTGGAGGTGCCGTATGACTCGTATTTTGGTCGCCGACGATCACACAATCGTTCGCCGCGGGTTGAAGCAGATCCTTTCGGAGGAATCGGACCTGGAGGTGACCGCGGAGGCGACCACCGGCCAACAAACCCTGGAATGCGTTGCCGGTGAGGTTTTCGATGTGGTCGTGCTGGATATCTCGATGCCGGGGAGAAGCGGACTGGACACGCTGATCGACCTGAAGAGAGACCATCCGGATCTCCCGGTTCTCGTGCTCAGCATGCATCCGGAGGAACAGTATGCTGTCAGAGCCCTGAAGTTCGGGGCTTCGGGGTACCTTACCAAGGAAAGCGCCGCGGATAAGCTGGTTGAAGCGATTCGTACCGTGGCAATAGGCCACAAATACATCACTTCGGAGATAGCCGAGCGCTTGACTATGGAGTTGGGTCACGATCGTGAGCGCCCCATTCATGAGGTGCTTTCCAATCGAGAGTTCGAGGTCATGCGGGAGCTGTCCTCCGGAAAAACGGTGAAACAGATCGCCGATCAACTCTGCCTCAGCGTGAAAACAATCAGCACCTACCGCACGCGGGTTCTGGAAAAGCTGAACATGCGTACCACCGCGGAACTTACCCACTACGCGGTGAAAGAAGGCTTGGTTGAGTAGGAAGAACAACCTCGACGACCGTGCCTCCGCCGACGGTGGATTGCAAGTTCAGGGTTCCCTGCGATCCTGAATCAATCGAGCTTTAGCCTTCGCCTCCTCGAGAGCCATCCGCTGAAAATTCGCGTTTACCACGGCGACGACGACAATCGAACCGACCAGCAGCAACCCGATGAAAACAAATACCAAGAGGAAGGCTATTCGGATTTTATTGCGGGGCATCCCGATTCATCCCCTATGCTCCCATGTGGTGCGTTGCCGGAATATCCTCCGGTCTTACCGCCCCACTCAGCGCCTCGGCACAACGCCTCTTATAGACGGCCAGCGCCCCGTCCAGTCCCCCAGGATCCGGGATCTCAGCGAAAAGTCTCACCGCGCCGGGAATTCGATTCTGGTGGAACTCGTTCACGGCCCGTTCGAAAGTCTCCTTGGTGGCGCTCTTCAGATCGGAAACGGCCAAAGGCGCGCCGTCGAGCACCTCGAACACCGACACCGGTTCCAACATGCCCTTCAGTTGAACCTGGTCGAGAAAGCGAAACGAATACCGGGTCGGATCCTGAAGGGCAAAAACGACATCGCTGCTGACGATCAGGCCGGCACCGTAGATTTTGGTCAAAGCCTCCAGATGAGCGGTCAGATTGACCGCGCTGGAGATTACGGTACCCTGCATGAAGCGATCGTGCCCGATCGTACCGAGCATCACCTCCCCGACGTGGATCCCGATCCCGATGCTGATGGGATCATAGCCGCAGCTGCGCCTGTGCTCATTGTACACGGGGAGATAGGAGATCATGTCGATACCGGACTTCAGGGCCGACTCCGCGCCGCTCGGGAACAGCGCCATGATGGCATCACCGATGTACTTGTCGATGAATCCATCGTTGCTCCAGACCAGGGGATCCATCCGTTTCAGGTACGAGTTGAGGAAGTTGAAGGTTTGCTGGGGAGTCATTTTCTCCGAGAGGGTGGTAAACGAGCGGATATCGGAAAACAGTACGGCCATGTATTTCAACACCTGATCGCCCAACTTCACCTCGACGATGTCCTGCTTGTTCAGTTGTTGGATAAACTCCGCGGGCACGAAGCGGCAATAGGCTTCCACCAAGGCGAGCAACCGGCTGCTCTGGTCCTTGAGCACCGTTTCCAGTTGGATCTGGTAGCCGTGCTGAAAGTCATTGTAGGCTTTGACCTTGAGCAGGGACTCCAGGCGCACCCGCAACATGTCCGTGGGGATCGGTTTGGCCAGGAAATCGGAAGCCCCCGCTTTCAAAGCCCGGATTCTGTTCAACTCCTCATTCGCTCCGGAGATTATAACGATGAGGGGACGCCCGGAATCCGCACTGTTGCTGATCCGCTCGGCGACCGCGTACCCGTCCAGTCCGGGCATGTGGATGTCCAGGAGAAGGATATCAGGTTTTTCCCGGACTACGACCTCCAGGGTTTCCTCTCCGCTTCCTGCGGTTACGGCCCGGTAGCCGAAGGATTCTACGAGAGTTTTCAACAATTCCCGGATTTGAGGATCGTCATCCGCTACCAGGATGCTCGGAATATGGTCATCCTTCATCTGTTTCTTTCAAAAAGGGTAGTTGGAATTCCCAGATCCGGGTATCAGCGTTTGGCTGATTTTTCTGTAGGATATTTGCCCGATGATCTGTAGGTGTTTGTCCTACATGAAACACGAAAAACCGCCAAAGAATTGCACGTGCGCCCGGGCCAGGAAGCCGATGGGCCGGGCGCACCAAAAAAAAGGGACGGCCCGAAAGCCGCCCCTGTCATGGTGATGTCCTGTTTCCGGAATTACATTACTAGGGTGCAAGCCCCACCGTGTTTTCCAGTATGCGATATGCAATCTCCGTGTCGGGATTTGTCACATCACGCACATACCCGAACTCATCCTGCACGGTCTGTCCGGCCTGCAGTGACCAGCTGCCGCCGACGTACTTCCAGACCTCGCTGCCCGTCCACTCACCGCCGCCGAAACCTGTCAGTTTCACCAACAGCGGGATGGTGGAGGCGCTTCCGGTTGCCGCGCTGCTTGCTGAGTCCTCCATGCCCACCGTGAAGGTCTTCTCCGTTGCCGGACCGGCAGCGGAATCGTTTCGATACTGGACATTCTCGAGGATGGCCTCGAGCACCGCGTTGGTCGCCGTCGCGGTGTTGGCGATATTCAGGGTGATGCCGTCGATGTACAGAGACGAGCCGATCCCCATTCCACCCGTGGCGTCCCAGTTGCCGTTGATGAACCAGAAACGGAGGTCATTGCCGCCGAAATCCAGTGTTGCGGTGGTTTCTATCCAGCCGCCCGTTGTTGCTCCCGTGCCGTGAAAGAGCTTCTGGTAGGTTTCCCCGGCATCCCAGTTCGCGTTGTCGTTGGCGTCCTTGAACACGAAACCGAAGACGTCGTAGTCGTCTCCGTCCATGTTGGCCTGCCAGAACAGGGAAAGTGAGTCGCCGGCTTGGGCAAAGAAGGCGGAACTGGTGACCGAAGGCCCGTGGGAGGTTCCATAGGCGACAGACACAGTGCCAGTAATGGCCAGTCTCAGACCCCAGCTTCCTGCATATGCTGCCCCCGCTACGACTTCGGCGGTGAGGGTAGTCGTCGTGCCGTCGTCGACCAGGGGAGTGGCATCATGTTCTCCGCCCGGAAATACGTGGCCTTCCGCCCAGCTCTGACCCTGCATCTGGTCCTTGGTGTAGTCCACGGTCCAGCCGGTAAGGTCGCCTGTTTCGAAACCGGCGTTCGCCAGGGGCGCCACGGTGCTGAAATCGATCCGCAGGGCGCTTCCGTCCTGGCCGTCCTTGGTGTTGTCTATGGTCCCCACGCGGGAGCCGTTCCAATACACCGCCGCGTCGATCACGGTCAGGGAACCGCCGTTGCCGACCAGCCGCAGATCGTCATGGGTGGTGGCGCTCCCCACGGCTACTTCAACGTACCCTCCGGTGAAATCATCACTGGCCGAGCTCACGGTAACGTCGCTGTCGATATTCACCCAGGTATTCTGGCTGTCATATCCCATGGAATCCAGGCCGGACAGGTATCCTGTCACGGAGGATGCCGGATAGCCGGCTTTCTTGGTCTGGAAAACGCCGTCATCGCTGTAGATGAATGCGTCCCATGGGTCCAGCGGGACGACCGCCAGAGTGATGTTTCCCGTCAACCAGCCCGACGCACCAAAAGTGTTCGCGGCTCTCACCCGATAGTGGTAGGTGGCGCCCGGGGAAGTGGTAGTATCGGAATAGGCCACGGTATTGAAGGCCAGGGCGGCTGCCAGGGCGCTCCAGCTGCTTCCCCCGTCGGTGCTCCTCTCCACCGCATAGCCCGTCTCAGTTTTTGCGTTGTCCGTCCAAGTGAGGTCGACGTCTGTCTGATCCTGCGTAAGGTTCAGACCCGTCGGGTCACTCGGTGCGCCGTTGAGGTCTTCGGCGGCCAAGACAATGGATTTCTCCGAGACCATGTTCCCATAGACGTGTACGGACTCGACAATTGATGCGAGCAGGTTTGCTGATGCGTCCTTCAGGTTTGCGATGAGCGTGTATATGCCCGAAGGTCTGGCCACAGACAGAGCGGCTGAGCCCGGTGTGACGGTGAATGCAACCGCTTCTGAAATGTCCCCCGAGTCTATAAGTGTTCCCTCCACCGTGTTTACGCCGCCGGCTGAAGGGTATGAAAGCTCGAGGGTGATCGTGCCGACCCCTGAATCATCCAGGAACTCAAGGGTGACAGAGGCGCTGGCCGGGCCCGAACTGCTGACATCAGCCGTGGCGGTCCCTTGGGCAACGAGATTGCCGTCCCCGTCGAGTCCCTCCACCGTGATATCCCAGTTCCCTTCCGGGACTGAGCTGAAATCGGCCGTCCCTGCCCCTGAACCCACGGTCTTGACAATTTCAACATAACCGGCCCTGCTCAGGGTCACGCGGTAGTTTTCGATAATGCCCGTAAGGTCCGGAAAGATCGTTTTTGCCGTCCCAGCATTGCTATTGCCCAGGTAGACCGTCAGGGTATTCCCGCTGTACCCATCCTTAAAATGCAGGGGATTCCAACAACTGAGACCCGCTGTAACAATCAAACCTGCAAGAAGAATTCTGCATATGGATCGTGTTATTTTCATAGCTATCTCCTAATTCTCAACCGTAAATGTGATCTGGTTCGAAAATGAGCCGGAGGCGGTTACCGCAATTACCGTAATGTTATGCACCCCCAATTCCAGCCCAAGACTGAAGCAATCAACGGTGTAGCTGCTGCTGGTTTCTCCAGAAATAATTGCGCCGTCAAGATACCATTTCCAACTGCTGGCGCCGGCCAATCCACCGGTTACGGTCATCTGATCGAATGCACCAAGGATTGTTCCATCCCCAGAAACGGTGACGGTAGACTCCCCCGGTGTCGTAACCGTAACGGTTATATTGAGGGCTTGGAGAAAAATATCCGCAATGCCGTCGCCGTCCGTGTCGATTCCGCTGAACCTGCCGGTATCCATCACGAGCACTACACTGGTTCCTGCTCCGTCTGCCGTGGTAGATATCGTGATATTCCCGTTCTCATCGACAGTCAGGTAGCAGTCGGGTATCACATCTCTGTCAATATCGATTTCATACACCCCGCCCACAACTTCCTGGCCGACGAGAATCTCGAGGGCGGCGGGGTCACCGTCAAGGTCGAACCCGTCTATCACCCCGTCTGAATCCGAATCAACACAGATCCCTTCTATTGAGGTGCCGCCGCTTATGAGAAAGTCGTATCCCTGACCTTCCAAAAGAGACAAAAGCGAACCGGGTACGGCACCTGGGTCCTT
>CAZPQC010000048.1:0-25722 GCA_964588525.1 uncultured Spirochaetaceae bacterium | reverse complement strand
TCTGGAACTCCGCGGCCTTGAAGCCCAGGAACTCCGTGGCGATTCCCGTGATCGCATTTGTGGCGGAGAAGAAGGAGGAGGCTCCGGTGAGCAGAAGGGTGGTAATGATCAGAGGCAGGACGATCAAAACGATTTTCAAGCGGATGCTCATGACATTACATTTATCGGTAATTTTTTATAATTCACCACCCAGAAAAGGGTTAAATGGTGATGAGCAGCTCCTTCATACCACCTACATGCTGAACCCGGCAGGAGGAATAGTGAAAAACACATCTACGATCAATACCGCTTTCTTGTCGTTGGAGTTGCTCAAAAGTTCCCCTCACCGGCTGGAATTCCAAAGCCTAGTCTATCAGGTCGGTCTCGAACCTACAAGATTTGTCCGCCGATAGAGCCGCGGGCGGACCTGCAGCCGGCCGGCGAGTTGATTACCAGCATTTTTATTTTTTCTTGATATACTTTACTATTATAGTAAGGTTCAATACTATGTAACGAAGAGGAAACATATGAAAGCACGATTTGGAACCACGGTGCTCTTGGTTTTGCTTTGGCTTCTGATCGCCGCGGCTCAGGTAGTGGCGGTCGATGGGGATATCATATACACCTACGGCCAGGTCTTGGTACACCGCAACTCGGATATACTGCCCGCAGAAATCGGCATGCCCGTAGGCGAAGGAGACCTGATCGAGACCGCAGGGGATGGATTAGCCGTGATCAGCCTGGTGGGCGGCGCCGAACTCAAGCTTCGGGAGAACACCACGTTGTCCCTGGACAGTCTGGGTAAGAGCGTATCGGTGCGGCTCTCCTCCGGAAGCGTATTCTCCCGGGTGAACAGGTATATGATCAGCGGGTTCTCCGTCAAAACGGAAACAGCGGTGATGGGCGTGCGGGGAACGGAGTTCTTCGTGGCCTACGGACGGAAAATCGACAGGTACAGCGACGTCTGGGTTTGCGTGAATGCCGGAAGCGTGGAGGTGGCGATCCTCGACACCCGGGACACCCTGATCGTCGAGGAGGGAAAGGGAATCAACATTATAGGAGGTACGAATCTGACCTCCCCCCAGCGCTACCCCTGGACCCGGAAGCTCAACTGGAACATGGATCCCGCAGCCGGAGCCGTAGAGGACCGAACCGATCTGGAGCAGGCCTACAGCGATCTGCTGGATCAGGACTACGATTAAGGAGGGACTACCATGAATACGCGCGTGCTGCTGATTGCAGCGATCGTGACGGTGTTGGTGACCTTTGGCGTGCCGGCCGAACATATTCCCGCTGCTTCCGGCGGGGTTGTCGAATTCGAGAGCCGCACTTCGCTGCTGATGGATCTGGGTCGTTTCGATCCCCTCGTTGAGTTGGAGGGGCGGTTTGAGGACACGGATCTGGAGTTCCGCTACCGTTCCATCACAGCCGGGACATACCTCAGGCTGCTCAAAAACCTCAAGGCGGGCGCCTTCTACCGCATCCAGCAGGGAGCCCGCCATGACGACGACTGGATCGAGCTGTCGGGAGGCGGCTGGGAATGGGCGGACAGCCGCAGCAGGACCGAGCAGGTGCTGATCCTGGATGTCACTCCCCGCTTCCTGTTCGCGTTTCTTCCGGGAAAGAATTGGGTGTTCGCCGTGAAAAGCCGCTACCAGTACAACACCTACAACGGCCAGCACTCGCTCCTGGTTCGTCCGGGATTGACTTATTTCCTCCTACGCAGCCGGGAACCGGTGCTCAGCCTCTCACTCAACTACGGATTCTACATCCCGTTGAACTTCGGTGAAACCTTCCTCTACGAGCACGAACCGTACCTGTCGCTGCTGTATCACCTCAATCGCAACGTCAAGCTCGAGCTTACCGGCGCGTACAAGACCGTGATCTGGAGCACCTCGGATGACTCCTGGGCGAACGGTGATACCTATGCCGTGCCGAATCGTTCCTTCGTCGTGGGTTTCGGCGTTCTGTTTCCGGTTTCTTTCTAACAGTCGCCTCCCACGAAGAGACTTTGGTACTCTGCCAGGGTGTCCAGGGACAGGTTTCCGCCGCAGAGAACCAGGGCCACGTGATCCTCCGGGGAAAACGAATCTGCCGCTTGCTGCGCCGCCGCCAGGGTGCAGGAGGCGGCCAGCTCGGTGACCACCTTGGCCCGCTCCATAAGCAACCGCAGAGCCAGATACGCTTCCCGGTCCGAAACCACCAGATGTCGATGCCCGTACTGCCGGGCGATAGACAGGGCATCCTCGGAAACAACGGGAGCACCGAGGGTCTTGGCCAGGGAACTGGGGGTGATCTGGACCAGCCGGCCCGCCTTCAGCGCCTGGCCGAGCGCATCCGATCCTTCGGTCTCCACGGTCCATACCCGGATTTCGGGTTTGAGCTGTTTCACAGCCAGGGTGATTCCGCCCATCAGCCCTCCTCCGCCGATGCTCACAAACACGTCGGTCAGCTGGGGAACATCCTCGATGAGCTCCATGCCGATCGAAGCATGTCCGGTGATCAGCTCACGATCGTCAAAGGGGTGAAAGCAGCTCCACCCCTCCTTCCCGTACTGTGCGGCCAGCTGAAAGGCCTCGGTAATGCCGTCTGCAAGCTCGATCTCTCCACCGTAGGCCTGAGTCGCGTCCAGGTAGTTCCGGGAGGTACTCCGGGGCATGATGATGCGGGTGCGTACACCCAGCGTGCTTCCGGCATAGGCGACGCCCTGAGCGAAATTCCCGCCGCTGATAGCCACGACGCCCGTCTTGCGAACCTCATCGAGGTGGCTGAGCATCTTGTTGAATGCCCCGCGGGGCTTGAAGGAGCCGGTTTTTTGAAACAGCTCCAGCTTGAGATACACATTGGTGCAGAGCCGTTCACTGAGGGTGCGATTTCGCTGAATCGGGGTGCGATGCACATAGGGGGTGATTCGCTCGCGAGCAGTTCGGATGGTTTCCAGGTCGATCATGATCTCCCATCCTACCGGGGAGAAGCCGCATTTGCAATTCCCTGCTCGAGATCGTGGGTCCTCGATTTCGATTTTGTTAGGAGAGCGAAATTGTAGAGCTCATTTCCCCTTGCATCGGCCTCTTTAATCACTACAATAGTGGGAAGGGAAATCGAGTCAACCGGGGCGGCTCGGATTTCAAAGAGGGAAATCATGAAAAACTGTACGGTCGGGGTCGTGTTGGCATTGGCAGCGGTCGTCGGATTGTCGGGATGTCTCGTGTCGGGAATGGCATTCCACGGGATGGCAGAGTACGAAGCCGCTGCACCGCAAGAGGAGCCGTTGTTCCTGGCTCCGTCCGAAGGATGGAACACGGAAGAGTACAGCAAGATCGGAGAGCTCCCCTTTCTCGGCGTTTTGGACAATCCGCTTTCCACCATCTCCATCGACGTGGATACCGCCTCCTACGCGAATGTCCGGCGTTTTCTGAACAGCGGTCAAATGCCCCCGCAGGACGCGGTGCGCATCGAGGAGTTCATTAACTACTTCAACTACGATTATCCCGATCCCGGCGACGATGTGCCTTTCTCTTTCAAAGTGGAACTGGGGGACTGTCCCTGGAAGCCGGAGCATATGATGCTTCACCTGGGGTTGCAGGGAAGGAGGATCGCCCTGGAGCAACTGCCTCCCAACAATCTGGTGTTTCTGCTGGATGTCTCCGGCTCGATGAACAGCCCGGACAAGTTGCCCCTCCTCAAAAAGGGATTGAAAATGCTGACCGAGCAGATGCGTCCCGTCGACCGGGTGGCCATCGTGGTCTACGCCGGAGCGGCCGGGCTGGTTCTGCCTCCTACGACCGGTGATGAGAAGCCGACCATTATGGCCGCTCTTGAAAAACTCCAGGCCGGCGGGTCCACCGCGGGCGGAGCGGGCATCCAGCTGGCCTACGACGTGGCGCAGCGCTCCTTCGATCCGAAGGCAAACAATCGGGTCATCCTGGCAACCGACGGGGATTTCAACGTCGGGGTGTCGAGTCAGGGCGCGTTGGTGCGCCTGATCGAAGAGAAGAGGAGGAGCGGAGTCTACCTTACCGTGCTCGGCTTCGGCACCGGCAACTACAAGGACAGCCGCATGGAGAGCCTGGCGGACTCGGGAAACGGGAACTATGCCTACATCGACAGCGAGATGGAGGCGCGCAAAGCCCTGGTCGCCGAGCTGGGAGGCACCCTCTACACGATCGCCAACGACGTGAAGATTCAGATCGAGTTCAACCCGGTAATCGTCGACTCCTACCGGCTGATCGGCTACGAGAACCGCATACTTCGGGCCGAGGACTTCGCCGACGACAGAAAAGACGCAGGCGAGATGGGCTCCGGACACTCGGTCACCGTGCTCTATGAGCTGAAAATGGCGGGCGGAGCCCAGGCCGCCCGGCAGGAGCTGAGGTACCAGTCCTCCGAGGTCCGGGAGGAGGCCAAGAGCTCGAACGAGCTGATGCTGATCAAGTTCAGGTACAAGAAACCGGGGGAGGAACAGAGCCGCTACATCGAGAAACCCATCCCCTTCGATCCGCTGCCCCTCGATGCAACCTCGGACGACTACCGCTTCTCCGCAGCGGTTGCCTCCTTTGGCCTGATCCTGAGAGATTCCGCCTACCGGGGCACTGCCGACTATGATCTGACCCTCGAGCTGGCCCAGCAGGCTCTGGGGCAGGACCGTGGGGGGTATCGGCAGGATTTCCTGGACCTGGTGAAAACGGCGCAGCAGCTGGACAAATGAAGTTGGAGCCGCGTACATGAAGAAAATCGGAATCGTCGGCGGCCTGGGACCGGAATCTACGCTCGACTACTACAGGGGGATCATCGATGCCTTCAAGCCCACCTATGAGACCCTCGGCTTTCCGGAGATCGCCGTGGAAAGCGTGGACCTGCGGTCGTTTACCGAGCAGGCCCAAGGCGGCGAATGGGACAGAATCGCGGCGATGTTGATAGATCGATTCGAGATTCTCAGGCGGGGCGGAGCGGACTTTGGTGCCATTGCCTCCAACACGCCGCACCGGGTATTCGATCAGGTGCAGAAAGGCACAACCCTGCCGCTTCTCAGCATCGTCGAGGCGACGCGTGACCATGCGCTGCAGCTGGGCGCCGCAAAACTGTGCCTGCTGGGCACGGGGTTCACCATGCGGTCCGATTTCTTTCAGAGGACCTTTCGGAAGGCGGGCATAGAGGTGATCGTGCCGAATCAGGAGGAGATCGAGTACATCCAGGACAAGATCTTCTCGGAAATCGAGTTCGGCATCATCAAAGAGGACACCAGGGCCGGGTTTCTCCGGATCCTAAGGCGGATCGAGACGGAGCAACAGATCGAGGGGGTAATCCTGGGCTGCACGGAGCTTCCGATGCTCTTGAAGCCGGAGGATTTCAGCCTCCACTACATCGACACGACGGCGATCCACATCGCGGCAATCGTCGATCGCTGCACGGCGGAATAGAGCCGATGATCTCTGCGGCTCCGCTTCTCCGCAACCGCCGCTACTCCTTGAGATTTACGGCCAGTTGCCGAAAAATAGCGGGCCACCAGTCAACGGCGCCCCAATCCTCGGCCATACGGATGATGATCACCCTGCTCTCGGGGCATACATAGATAAACTGTCCCAGAATTCCAAGGGCAAAAAAGTCGTAAGATCCGGGGCCGGTTTGATAACCCCACCAGTGATGGCTGTAGTAGCCATCACCGGCGAAGTAGGCGGCGGCCACCTCGTCTTCTTCAGTCGCGTAGAAGTCGGGAATCGCCTCCAATGCCGGTACGGGTTCCGTGGTCCGCCTGATCCACTGCGCCGGCACGATCTCTCGGCCCTCCCAAGCCCCACCGTTCAGATAGAGTCTGCCGAACTTGGCGTAGTCGATGGCCCGGGCATTCAGGCCGGCCATCATCTGTTCGAAACCATGCTTCCTGCTGTCCAGGCACCATGAGGCCGGATACTCCATGCCCAGAGGAATCCAGATCTTCCGCTCCAAATACTTGGATACGCTGCCCCCGGTTACCCGCTCCAGAATGATCCCCAGCAGCTGGGTGTGGCAGTTGTTGTAGTTGTAGTGCCGATCCGGCTCCTCCACGACCCGCACCCGCAGCGCCACCCTCCGGAGATCGGGTTTGTAGTAAGACCGGACCAGGTCGTGCCAGGGCGTCAGACCCCAGGTGTGCTTCAGGCCCGAAGACATGGTCAGCAGATGGCGGATCGTGATATTCTCCACACCCTTGCCTTCGAGCTCCGGGAGGTAGCGAACGATAGGTTCATCGATGCTGTTGATCAGACCATCGCCAATGACGATGCCGACCAGAGCGGACACGATCGATTTGGACACCGAGGCCGACGTGTTGAACGAGTCACGGTTGTAGCCGCGGAAATAGCGCTCGTAGAGAATCACGTCATCCCGAATGACGATGAAGGCCGTGGTTCCGGTATTCTTTAAAAGCGACTCCAGCTGTGCGATTCTCGGCTGTTGTCCGCAGGTGTAGCGGATCGACTCGAGGCTTTCCAGAAATCGCCTCTCCGCAGCCGGATCCTGCTCGAACTGAAAGATGGTCGGGCCGTTGGCGATGGACCGCACGGGGAAGCGATCGTACTCCTGGTTGGTCGGAGCGTTCCAAACGACAACCCGCCCCAGGTAGAAGGTCGTGCAGGAGGAGCTCAGCAGGACGGCACAGCACAGAAGCGCAGGGAGCAGGAACTTTCTCATGGCCTCACCTCCCTTCGAGTGGTGGCCGCGGTGGATGTCGGATGTGCCTCTGGGATCGCTCAGGCGGTCACGGTTCGGTTGTTCCTGGTATTAGTGTTGCTCCTGGCTCTTCTACGCTGTCGTTTTTAGGTAGGGATAACCATCTTTCAGCTTCAACAAACGAGTAGAATACACTGAGATCCATCGGGATTTTTTCAAGCAATACAGACAGCATTCTCATCATTCCAAAGGACGCTTGCATTTTTGTTACAACTGCCCATCTAGAACCTACAAAATGTGTTTTCAGCTTTCTCAAGTATGTAACCAATTTCTGTGCCTGATCAGTTTCAATTGGTTTTTCCAATCTCGTGTGATCAGAAAATATATCAATTCCATTCCTAAAAGAGGAATCTTCGACAGAAGAATCTATCGCCTGTATCATTTCATGAAGTGTGACTCTTCCGGAAAGAATCGCATGTACCCTGTGCTTGCGTGTGTCTATCCAAGTTTCTATTGGCATACCGTTAACCCACAGAATTAGTGCATATTATTGAGAACGTCTCGATTTTAGGGTGTTCGGCGTGATAATGCAATAGATGCCTAATGCCGATACGGAGAGCGTCGATGATTCAGACAGATGACGTTGGCTGCCTCGACAAAGGCCCACTTCAGATACCGATTCACATCTGGACGCAGCCGGCCGTAGCGGAACTTGTCCCCCGAGGCATGCACCCCGGGTGTTGTACCCGAGCAGGAAGCCAGACCAGAGGCTGCCGGGAAACGCGAGACCTCACCAGTCTCCAGAAGAATGACGACAGCCAGGATAAATCCCACCCCAGGAAGCGTCTGCAGAAGCTCCAGTTCTTGACGTCCCCGCTTGCCGAAGGCTTCGCTGGCCCCTTCGATAGTTATACCATACTTGGCCAGAGTGGCATGAATGCGGTTCTTCAGTCTGCCCCTCTGCCGAGTCAGCACCATCCGTGTACGCGGCAGGTCCCGAAGATCCCGAATCTCAGCGGGCGGAATCCACGCCGTCGGCAGAGTATCGCTCCACGGCAGCGGTCAATGCAGCCAGAACTGAGAACCTTACCCGTTTGCTCTGACACCGACGCAAAGGTGTACGGGTAAATAAAATAGATGCAAGCATCGGCGCCGGATTACTACACCTGAACTAGATTCCATCGCTCCGTTGAGCGAACTGTTTGTTCGTATGGACACGTGGGCGGGCCGGGCCGTCTGCTGCCGGCGGAGAAGAGGGCGACTTTGTCGAGCGCGGGGGTCAATGGCTGTGCCCCCCGGTCTTGCCACACCTCCGCTTCGCACATTACAATCGACACTGCTACGAACCGAACGAAAGGAAGCAGGATGAAGAAGAAGATCGCGGTGATGGCCCTGTTGGCGCTGCTCGTGGGGGCGCTATACGCGGAGGACATTCGGGTCGTCGTCCCCTACCTGGGGATGGCGACGAACGCCTACCAGAAGACCGACCCGTACTACACGATCGACTGGAACGACACGAAGCTGATGGAGGGCCTCTATTTCCAGTGGATCAATCCGGACCGTTTCCAGGCCAACACCTTCCTATATCACTCGGCCGACATCAACTACAGTCAGTTCTGGGGCGGCCACCTGATCGGTGACTTCTACGTGCTGTCGGACCGGCTGGGCAAGGTCGCGGTCGGCGCCGGCCTCGAGGTGCTCAGGCTCGACACCGACGCGGGGGACGCCGAGAGCGCCCAGTACATCTTCGATCTCAAGTTGCCGCTGACCCTGTACGCGCCGTATGCGCGGGCAGGCCACTACTTCTACTTCGGCTCGAGTGCTAAGGTCCTGGTGTCGGTGTTCCCGTGGCTGGGCGTCGAATACGACATCACCCGAGGCGATATCTCGCTCGTAGCCGACACGGATGGACCTGGGCCGGGTGGACTGACCCCTAAAGAACAGAGCATCGACGACGAAACCCTCTACGGCCTCACGGGCCTCAGCTTGAGCGCGACGATCATGCACTTTATCGAGCTGCAGGCCAAGTACAAGCTCACGTTCAATGCCGACGATCTGCTCAGCACCTGGGACGCGATGGCCAACGTGTTCTTCACGCGCCACTGGGGCGTGTCCTACCGCTTCAAATACATGCTGAGCACGAGCGGATCGACAAGCTACCACATCGGCGGCATAGCCTACGTGTTCTGAAATTAGATAATATGAGCAGGTCTCCCGCCTGAAATAGGCGGATTGGCATACAATCGAAGGCATGCCACAATACGGGAGGAGAATCTCTACAAATCGCCGACCTGGTGCAGCAGCTTTGTGATGTAAAGAGAATCTCGATCCTACACTACAAGCCCACAATCGGAGCCAGGTGCGAGGCGATCGGACGATACTACCCGATAGAAGCGTTGGACCACCCGAAGCAGAGAGAGCAGGATACCTTGCTGATCCTTTCCTCTGCCAGCCATATAAACGGAAATCCCAAGATGAGCTCACATGGCGCCCTGATGATGTTTGCGCATTCTCTCGGTATCCTCCAGCGTGAATTTGTTCAGCTGCACGATCTTTGCATTGGACTTGAAACCCGGAGGAAGCACCGAAAGAGCTTCTTTTTTGCTATCCAAATCGAGGATCATCCAGGCCTTGTGGTCGCCGTCGTAGCATCCCCAGTCCGCCTTTGCCAGGAAATGGGAACCGGTGTTTAGGAAGGCCTTCACCGCCTGGATGCAGGCCTCCGGTTTCGCCTCGTGAGGAACTTCGATAAAGAATCTTGCCATTTTAGTATCTTCTCCCTTCATTGGTGAATTTCAAGCCCGCAGCTAAACCCAACAACGCCCAGGTAGTGATGGCGTTGGTTTTCCCCTTGAGGTGGGCAGGGTGCATCTCCATCAATGTGAACCTGTCGCCTATCCGGTCTCTCACCTCATTCGTAATCAGGATATCAGCGTCAAATTGCCGGGTCAGGCCTTCAATACGGGAAGCCACATTGACTACATCGCCCATCACGGTAAACTCCAGCAGCTCCTGGCTTCCGACCACCCCGGCAACTACAGTGCCGCAATGGATACCGATGCCGAATCTCAACTCCGGAAACCCGCGCGTTCGCAGGGCCTCGTTGTAGTCATCCAAGGCCTGCTTCATATCCACCGCGGCCTCAACCGCATCCAACGCGTGCCACGGATTCTGCGCTAAGGCTCCGAATACGCTCATAATCCCGTCTCCCATGATTCTGGTGACATGACCGTGATGTGACCGGATGATCCTGGACATCTCGCTGAAATACCCGTTGAGTACTTCGATGACTACCGCGGGATCTTGTCTTTCGCTGATCCTGGTGAAATCACGAATATCGGCGAACATCACAGTGACTTCCCGTCTTTCACCACTGCCTAGTGTTCCGGCTCCGATTATCCTCTCCACAAGCTCCGCTGGAGCGAAACGGGAAAAAGACCGCTGGAGTCTCTCCAGCTCTTGAGCGCTTCTGTCCGCCCGGCGTCGCAGCATATCACGTTCCTTGCGGAGGTAGAGGATGATCAGCGTCAGGACCAGTGCCACGCTGAATCCGGCGCCCCCGATTACAAAGTACGCGATCATTCCCTAACCAAGGAGAGCCGGGCCAGGGTGTTGGCAATCGCGGCTGTTCCTATCGCTTCCAGGGTAAGTCGTTCCCCCACATCAGCGCACAGCCTACGGGTGCTTTTTTGGATGGCCCTCGGTTCATACCATACGGTATCTCTAGTCCAGCGCAGCAACCTCTCTTCGATGTCTGATAGCAGGGGCGAGCTCAGTGCCGCCAATATCTCTGCGACATCTTTTCCAGGAAGTCCCTCGTCGGCGAGGAATCGCAGAGTTTCCTCTTCGCAGTAGCGGGCGCCCAACTGTCGGGCGATCACGGCCATCATCAGCACCTTGGTTCGACTTGGGATCACCTCCGATGCCAGCCAACCGTCCGTAGTCTCCCGCAACCGCACCGCCAGATGGGTGTTCCCCGCGACCTCTATGATGCCCGCACAGGGGCCTTCGTTTCGGAAATCCACGGGCGGCGGCACTTTCCTGGCCAGTGTCTTCTTCTTGAACACCGATACGAGGAGCCTGCCCAGGAAACCATTTGACAAGTTCTCCACCGTGGTGTTGGGCGGTAAAGCCAGAAAGGTAGCCATCCGGTTGGCGAAGCAGGAGTCACCTACAAAGGCGGCGATTTCTGAAATCGCCTGTTGATGCAAACCCTCCGCCAAAAGTGCATCCCAGTCCTTTTTGGCGGGAGTGGGATTGGATTTGGCCAGCTTGCGGGCAAACGTCACCACCTGCCGCGTGATTCCGTCGGCCAGACTCGCCTCCTCCTCCAGGTCTCGGATCTGCTTTTCACTGTACCCCCAAAACTTCATGACGGCCCGTTCCACTCCGTAGCAATACCGACAGGCGTTCTCCTGGCTTGTGACCAGCTGGGAAATCCCGATCAGCTTGGGATCGGCGTAGCTGAATACCACCGGTCCGTTGACCGCCTGCACGGACTTTTGAAGCCAAGGGCTCAATTTTTCCAACAGCTGCGCTTCGTAGTCTGAAGACTCGATTGGCACCAACGGGGCTTCCCATTCGATCTCTTGTAAGAGCTTCGCCATCCTTACGTTCCTCCAATTTATACCGAAAATCGGCACCGCAAAATCGGCACCTATTTCTCTGTCGTATGTCCAGCTGCTGCCACCACCAGAGGCGCGGCGGAAGAATTCTTCTCAAAGTTTACAGGGATGCACACGGTGAAAACGGTTTTCCCGGGTTGTGACTGGAAATCCAAGAACCCCCCATGACGGCGAACTATATTATGAGTAATGTGCAATCCCTGGCCGGAACCCTGACCCATCGGTTTTGTGGTGAAAAATAAGGTGAAAATCTGTGGCCGGTGTTCTTCTTCAATCCCCGGGCCGTTATCCTCAACCTCGACTTTCACCCAGGAATCTTCGAGCCGGGTTCTAAGCTGAATCTCTCCATGGCCTTCCATTGCGTCCGCGGCGTTGTCTATCAAATTCGTCCAAACCTGATTGAGCTCACTGCCATGAGCACGCACCAAGGGCAAGTTTTCAGCATAATCCCGGTGAATCAAGATACCCCTCTTCAGCTTGTGTTGAAGAATGACCAGGGTATTTTCCAGGCCCTCGTGAATGTCCACGTCCTGAACCGGCGCCTGATCCAGGTACACATAACTCTTCATGGCTTTGACGATTGCTGCGATTTGACTGCTGCCCTGGGCGATCTCACGCAGAACCTTATAGGCCAGGTAGGCGGCACAGAACAGATCGATTACCGCCTGCAGATGCGGGCCCGGGAAACTCTTTTCCAGCTCTTCGAGATCCTTGATATCAAATCCCATACCTGTCAGTTCCGAGGCGTGTACAGCACGGTTGTCGATCTGCCGGCCCTCCAGCCAATCTTCGATAATCTCCTCCCGATCGCTGCGTTCCAGAGGATCTAGGAGTTCGGGCAGTTGTGCTCGCCTGGCCATGTCCCGCAGTAGTCGATCGAGCTCCTGCATTTGAGCGGGATCAAGACCTAATCGACGGAAAGCAGTGGGGATTTCGAGAATCTGTTCTACAGCCGCAGCCAGTTGGGCAGATCCTCTCTGCACGGCAGAGGCGGGATTGTTCAACTCATGAGCCATCCCCGCCGCCATTGTACCGAGCTGAGCCAGCTTCTCTTTTTGCCGGAGCAGCGCTTCGGTCTCTCTCAAACGCCCGGTAACCGTGCGCAGCATGTCTCGTGCCGAGGAGGGGCTGGAACTGAGAAGCTCCTCCAATTGCTTCCTGCCTATCGCAAGAAGCTGACAATCTGAAGTGGCTTTTGCACTCGCCATGCGCGCGGCATCTTCCAACAGCGCCATCTCTCCGATCAGCTCTCCAGCTCCTCGCACCGCCAGTACTACGTTTGTTCCGTCTGCAAGCTTGCTGATCTCGACTTGGCCATCCATGATCACGTAGGCCAGGTCTCCTTTCTTCCCTTCCTCGAACAACATCGCTCCAGGGTCTAGCTGAACCACCTCGGCCATTCCGCACAGCCGTTTCAGGTCCTCCCCCGAAAGGTGTGAAAAAAGAGGGATCTTTCTTAATAAATCAAACATTGTCTTGCCTATACGGTTTTGAGATACTGGTGAACCACCGATACTGCCACCGCCCCTTCACCCACGGCGGAGGCCACCCGTTTTACAGACTGGTGCCGTACATCTCCAGCGGCGAAAATACCAGGTACGCTCGTTTCCATTGGAAAAGGATCACGATCCAGATCCCAACTCCGGGGCTTTCTACCACCAAGGAATATATCCCCGCCGGTGAGTATGAATCCATCCTGGTCGCGCTCCACCAATCCATCCAGCATTTCGGTGCGGGCCGTAGCTCCGATGAAAATGAACATAGCAGCCACGGGTAGCTCTCTTATTCCGCTTGTACCGTTACCGAGCTGAACCGCTTCAAGGCGAATTTTGCCCTTGACCTCCTGTACTTTAGTTCCCAGCATCAACTCGATGTTTTTCGTTCCTCGTATCTGATCTATCAGGTATTTGGACATGCCCGATTCGATTGAATCGCTGCGCACACAGAGGTATACCTTATTGGCGTAGCGCGAAAAAAACATGGCGCCCTGCCCGGCTGAATTGGCTCCACCCACGACCAGGACATCCTGACCTTTGTAGTTGACCGCCTCGGTCAGGGCTGCTCCATAATAAATCCCTGCGCCGGCCAAACGCTCGATACCCGGGATGCTCAGGGTCCGAAGAGACAAACCGGTGCTGATGACCAAGGCGTGACAGCTCAACTCCGAACCATTGCTCAGATGGACGTAGCGGTAGGCATTTTCCGCTTTTACACCCACCACTTCAGAGGACAGAATCTCCACGCCGAACCGTTTAGCTTGGGTGGTTGCTCTCCGAGCCAAGTCCGCCCCGCTCAATCCTCGGGGAAAACCGAGGTAGTTCTCGATCATCGCGCTGGTGCCGGCCTGCCCGCCGGTCGCCTGTTTCTCCACCAGCACGGTTCTCAAACCCTCGGATCCGCCATATACCGCAGCTGCCAGTCCAGCCGGCCCGCCGCCGATGATGATAAGGTCGTAGAAGGGACGGGAGGGTTTGGTTTGCAGACCGCATTTCTCGGCCAGATCGAACATCGCCGGATTCTGCAAGACTTCTCCGTCGGGAAACACCGCAACCGGCAGTGTTTGGCCGTCGTCTAAGGCTTCCAATAGCCGTTGGCCTTCCTCGTCTTTTTCGACATCGATCCACTTGTAGGGGATTTGGTTGCGGGAGAGGAAATCTTTCATGGCATGGCTGTCCGGAGACCACAATGTGCCCAGGACCCTGATGCCTTCATAGGTAGGGGTGGTGTTGACAGCCCAATCACCCAACAGATCTTCCAGTACTGGAAACAGCTCTTTTTCCGGGGGGTCCCAGGGCTTCATCAGGTAATAATCCAGTCCCAGCTCATTTATGCTCTTGATGGCCGCCTGGGTGTCGCTGTATGCAGTTAGGAGAGCTTTCTTGGCAGCTGGATATAACTTTGCCGCTTCCGCTAAAAATTCAGTCCCGCTCATCTCCGGCATGCGCTGGTCTACCAGAAGCAGGGCAACCGGGGTATTTCGTTTTTTGAGAATCCGTACCGCCTGGAGAGCTTCTTTACCTGACTCCGATTTTAAGATTCTGTACTCTGAACTGAAATGTAGCCGCAGATCTCGTTCAATGGCGCTGAGCACTTGCGGCTCGTCGTCCACAGTCAAGATGACAGGTTTGGCCATGTTTCAACTCCCCTATTTTGACGGGTGCAACACGAGGGAGTTTACCTTATCAAAATAGTAATATTAATGTCTAAAATACTCATCCGCACCAATAATGTCTACACCGGATCGTGTTTTTTTCTTTGCAATAACACCCAAAAACGCTACCGCGGCCCGGCTTGAATCGAGAAATACGCGTTGATATGCAGGAAGTTATGGTCACAATTGAGCTTCAGGGAAATGCCGTTGACTGGGACCGTACACTTCCCCAATAGAGTATTTATCTGGGCGATACCGGACTTGAACCAGTGACTTCTACCGTGTGAATCTACTCCATGCGTGTTATATGTGCTGTGGTGGTGCAAAATCACGAGTAAAATTGCTTTATGTGTTATGAAAATGGTCGCTTCTCTGGTCACTCGTCGTACTGTTTTTTCAGATATCCCTCGTGTACTTGCTGATGCGCAGCTAAAAAGCATGGTTCTCCGTGCTTGTCTCTTCCCCCTCAACATACAAATAGTTGGAGAATTGTATGATTTCGGTGAGTTGTGGATCGGCGTTACCCCCACTCGCCAGCGCCTTCTTCTCAATCGTGCAGCATGCCCTAGTCGCGTCGTCGATTGCTGCGAATTGCTAGGGCGATTGTCAGCGCGACTACCGCTGAGGCGAGCAGCACGACCAGAATCCACACACCAGGACCTGCGGACATCACACCGCGGCCCCAGCCGAAGCTCCGGTACCTGCCCCTCATCCACGGCCCCATCATGCCCCAGCCGGTCCGGCCGGCGTGCATCATGCCCCAGCCGCTCTCTCCTCCAGCAGACAGATACGAGTAGCCCATGGCTCGGTGCATGGCCTCCAGACTCTGGGAGCCTTCGCCCCCCATCATATCGTCCATGAAGGCGTGCTGCCGTTCGTTGGGAAACTGAACATCCATCACCGCCTCCCCGAGCTCGGCAAGCTGAGCATCACTAACTTTATTTGGATCGATCTGCTCGACCCGTTGGACGTTTTGCTCTCGCTTGATCTCCGTCAGAATCGCCTGGATCGATCTCCCATGCTCCTGTGCGGCTACGGGAAGCGCAAGAGCCACAGCCAACACTACGAACAATACCCCATTCCTTGCACCCATTTTTACACCTCCTATGCGCGTTTCTATCGCGTTCTATTTGTCCTGTTCGCTCTTTTTGATTCGCAGCAGCCGGGCGTTGATGGCCACGACTACCGTACTGGCAGCCATGAGCACCGCCCCCAGGGCCGGAGACAGCAGAATGCCTGCACCGTAGGCCACCCCGGCGGCCAGAGGTATGGCCACCACGTTGTATCCCGTGGCCCAGGCAAGATTCTGCACCATCTTCCGGTACGTGGCCTGTCCGAAAAGGATCAGCGAGGTCACATCCTGGGGATTGGAATTGACCAGGATGATATCCGCGGTTTCCGCAGCCACATCCGTTCCCGAGCCGATTGCGATGCCGATGTCTGCCTTGGCCAGAGCCGGGGCATCGTTGACTCCGTCGCCGGTCATGGCCACGAACTCTCCTTTGCCCTGCAGTTCCGCCACTTTGTCCTGCTTCTGGTCGGGAAGGACCTCTGCGAAGAATCCGTCCATTCCCAGCTCGCGGGCAACCGCCTCCGCGGTCTCCCGATTGTCGCCGGTGATCATCCAGCACTTGATCCCCCGCTTCTGAAGGCGACGTATGGCCTCGTAGGACTCCGGACGGATGGCATCGGAGAGCCCAACTGAACCGACGACCTGCCCGTCTACCTGGAGGAATACCCGGGTGACTCCCGCCTTGGCCTCCTCTCCCTGAGGAAGCTCCCTCCCCTGCTCTCTGAGATAACCGGGGCTGACCATCGCCACATCCCTGCCTTCGACGGTTCCCTCCACCCCCTTGCCCTTGATCGCCGCGAAGCCCTTCGCTGCCAGAGTTCTGATGCCCACGTGCTCAGCCCGCCTCAGGATACCACGGGCGATGGGGTGCTCGGAGTTCTGCTCCAGGCTGGCCGCGAATTGCAGGACCCTGTTCTCGTCGTACCCGTCTCCGTAGCTGTGAATATCCGATACTTCGAAGCTTCCTTTGGTGAGCGTGCCGGTCTTGTCGAAAAGTACCGTGGTGATGCGCCGGGCGCTCTCGAAGGCGGTGCGGTTGCGGATTAACAGCCCGTTCTGGGCGCTCTTGGCCGTGGACACCGCCACTACCAGGGGAATGGCCAGGCCCAGGGCGTGCGGACAGGTGATCACCATCACCGTAGCCATGCGTGCGATGGAGAACTGGAGATCCCGGCCGGCCACCAGCAGCCAGCCCAGCAGCGTGGCGATCCCGACTGTGATCGCGATGATCGTCAGCCAGAAGGCCGCCCGGTCGGCGAGTCCCTGGGTGCGGCTCTTGGCTTCCTGGGCGGTGCGAACCAGATCGATGACCTTGGCGAGGTAACTTTCCTCGCCGGTGCTCTGCACTTCCAGCTCCAAAACCCCGTCACCGTTGATCGAGCCGCCAATCAGCTTGTCCCCTTCAGTCTTTTCCACGGGTCGGGACTCACCGGTGAGCATCGATTCGTCCAGGTAACTGTGCCCCCCCACGATCACCCCGTCGGAAGGGACTTTCTCCCCAGGCTTGATCAGCAGGATGTCGCCTTTGGTGACCGCGGAGAGCGGCACCTCTTCGACCTCCTCTCCGCGCTTACGGTGCGCCGTATCGGGCATGAGCCGGGCTAGCTTCTCCAAGGCGCTTGAGGCGCTCAACACGGAGCGCATCTCGATCCAGTGGCCAGCCAGCATGATATCCACAAGCGTGGCCAGCTCCCAGAAGAAGGGCTTCCCCTCCAGGCCGAAGGTAACGCCGGCGCTGTACACGTAGGCCACCGAGATGGCCGCCCCGATCAGGGTCATCATGCCGGGTCGCTTGCCCCCGATCTCTTCGACCAGGCCCTTGAGAAACGGCCAGCCGCCGTAGAAGAACACGAAGCTGGACAAGGCGCACAGAAGGTAGCTCGCACCGGGGATAGCAAGCTGAAACCCCAGAAGCTGCTGGATCAGCGGCGACAGTACCAGAATGGGCACCGTTACAGCCGTGGAGATGTAGAATCGCCGTCGGAAATCCAAAATCATCATTCGATGATGCGCGGCCTGACCATGACTTCCATGACCTCCTCGATGTTCATGCTGTTGACCTTGCTCCTCGTGCGCAGCGTGTTGATGACGGTGCATTTCTTCTGGCTGATGTTCTGCGTGTTCTCTGTGATTCATTTCCGCCATTAAAGATTACTCCCTTTCTCTATATCGCGTTTGATCTGCTCAAACTCCTCACGTGAGATCTCACCATTTGCATATCGCCTCTTGGCCAGATCCACAGCCTCATCATCTTCTTGTGAAAACAACCTTTTCCCGCCCCGCCTACGGTAGTAGCCGTACGCGAGGAAGCCGGCTGCCACAATTACTATTAAAAAAATCAACATACCCATAGTGCAACCCTCCTTGATCCAATTGGCTATTCAGAGGGATCAACATCCGCCTTCATTAGTTTCATTGTTCGAAACGGATATGACGTACCCCGATTAGATTTCCTGTTTCGAAAGAGTATGCATGAGTTCATCGATGATTTCGTTGCCATCAGAACCACGTTTCTTGATCGCGTCGGAAACGCAGTTTTTAATGTGCCGCTTTAGAACGAGCATTCCCACTCGATTGAGCGCCGCTCGCACGGCTGAAATCTGGGTAAGAATATCCACACAGTACTTCTCGTTCTCTACCATGCGCTCGATTCCTCTGATTTGTCCCCTTATATTGGTCAGTCGCTTCAAGGCTTCTTTATTAACGGGATGGGGACCTTTTTTCTCTTCGTTCGAGGTTGTATAGACCACGGCAGTACCGAACCCATTATTGTCGTGACTCATCGATTACGCGCTCCCTTTTAGAATTCCCACAATATGCATTTGATACGTTCTGTTCCCGATCCTATGTCTATTGAGAAAAAACAAGACGAGCCATGGGGTAGAAAACGTAACGAGACCGAGAAGGACTCCCCAGGCTTCGCGGGATAGTATACCTGTCAAGTTAGAAATAGCTGCACCGGCAATATAACCTGGAAAGAATGCAAGCAGAGGTAGAATGAGAAGAAGCAAGCCTGCTTTTATGCGTCCTGATTGTCTTTCTTCGATCTTTACGCGGTCACCAATTTTCGCATGAAGGGGATTGCGCGCTGTTACAGTCATCGATGTGCCGCTTTGGCTCAGGATGCAACTGTGACATCCAGTACACCTGGAAGTTCGTGGAATGCTAACCGTAGCTGTATTACCTGTTTTTTGGATGACCGTTCCGATCTCTTCTGGCATCTTTGCACCTCCAGATACTCGATGAACCTCCCCACCCCCCAGGGGTGTAACTATAAGTTAATCAATATTACTTAAACAGTAAAGTTTAGACTCGTGGCTGAGAGTCTCTCTTAAGGATAACCAACGATTTAACCACGACTCCGAGGTCTACGCGGGTCGTGACAGGTTGATTGGTCGAGCAAGATGCTTTGTGCCTGAGAAAAATAGAATCGCATTCGCAGTACGGGATCGATCTCAGGCCCGCCCGAAGTAGTGGTCTCCCGCCGGGTTGATGATCGTCCGGAGAGCCCCCGGAGCCACGTCGATATCAAAGCGCGAGGAAAAGAACAGCTCTCCGTCGGCGTGGGCGGGCACTTCTGTATCGAACTCATAGCATATCCTGTCGATCTGATGGTAGTGCATGACAGGGTCCGCGAGGTGAGTGCGCCGCGTTACGGAGACCAGCTCCTTGAAGCGCATGAGGAGAGAGAGAGCGTCGCACATGCAGACATCCAGAAGACCGTCGTCCGCCAGAGCCTTTGGGGTTAGGTACATCCCTCCCGCGAGCCTGCGGCCATTGGCAATCGTGTTCAAGAACCCCTTCCTGCTCTCCGTCTTTCCCTGGAAGGTAACGCGCATAGGCTTCTCCCGGTAGGTGAGGATGGCCTTGATAATCATCCACATGTAGTTGGACCCCTTGCCCCGCACGGCCTGACCGTTCGCGTCAACATGGTAATTCTCCGCGGCTACATGCGCGTCGAACCCAAGTCCCATCCCGTTGACGAAGTACCTTCCATTGCACCGCCCGGCATCCATCATCGCGGTGGACCCGCGGAAGAACACCTCCCAGTCAGCCTCCGAAAGCCTGTCCGGGAATCCGAGCACGTGAATGAAATCGTTGCCCGTACCGGCAGGCACCCCGCCAAAGGTGATTCCGGCGCGGCCCACGAGGGGTTGGGCGACCTCGTTCATGGTTCCGTCCCCTCCGACGGCAACGATTCGGGAGAACCCCCGCGACGCGTACTCGGCGGCGAGCTCACTCGCGTGCCCCTTGGCTCGCGTGAGGACAACCTCGCCAGCCGCCCCGTGGCGCTGCATCATCTGCCGCACAGTTTCCGCGCAGGCGGCCCCGTACCCGACCCCCGCAATGGGGTTCACGATGAATGCCCATCCGTCACTGTGCAGCATATACGCCTCCGTCGAGCACCGTGCGCACCTTCTCCATGATCTCGTCGTCCGTGAGCCTGACGAGTCCAGCAATCTCCATGGGGGGGTGAACCGTCACCTCGATCCGATCCCGGGGATCCATGGTGAAGCGGCCTTTTGGCTTGAATGCGAAAGTGCCACGGATCGTCACGGGGAGCAGGTCCAGTCTGCTCTCCCGCAGCACATAGACGAACCCTCGCTTCAGCTTCTGGACCCTTCCGTCCGGAGTCCGGGTGCCCTCAGGGAACATGCCGATGGAGCAGCCTTCCTCCGCGCGGCGGACCGCTTCGGTGATTGCCCCACGAGCCTTGCGGATCTCCTCCGTGTTGATTGGAACGTAGCGGATGATTTTCAGCAGGCGGCGGAAGACGGGAATCCGGGTGAGCTTCTCCCGGCCGACGAGGGCGACGTCGGGCACCACCGCGAGGAGGGCGGGAATGTCGTACATGCTAGAGTGGTTGGCCAGCACGAGGTAGGCCCTCCCCTCTACCCTGTGCTCGCGGCCCTGCACGTGGACCCTCCGTCCCACCAGCCAGAACACGAGGCGGCCCCAAAAGGCGGCGCAGCGGCGAATGTACCCGCGGGCATTGACGAGGTCTGCCGCGATGCAGGAAAGGATGAGAAGCGTGGTAAGGGGGTAGCCGAGGGCGTAGCTGGACAGCGTGGCGAGGAGGACCCGGACGGCACTCGCCAGCCGTTGAACAGAACCGCTCCTCTCTTGCATACCCTGCTACTGTACACGTTCCGACTCCCGTTGGCTATCCCTCTATTTCGTATAGATTTAATATTGACGCAACAGGTCCCTTGTGCATTGGACCTAACGGCTGGAAATCTTCATCGGCACAATCCGCTTCGCGGTTTCGGGCTGGTCAATCGCGCACATCGGTGTAGGCGCGCGAGAGAGCCCTGCCGTACAGGATTACGAAGATGCTGTTGAGCGCATAGGTCCATGCGGTCCGAAGAACTCCTTCCTTCCGAAGCCGGCGGCCAGAGGTGAAGATCGGCAGCCGGAAGCTGAACTTCACCACTCCCACCCTCATGAGACGGAAGGCTGTAACCGCGTCCTCACCGTGGAAAGCGATTGCTGTGTTGTATCCTCCGATCCTTTCGAGGGCTGATCTGCGCACTGCATGGTTTCCGCCTTGCAGCATGGCGCCACGGTGGAGCACGTACTGGTTCACGAATCCGTAGATCACGAGCGCGACAATATACCAGGCAACCGCCGCGATGCGGATCAATGGAGAAAGGTCATGATAGATGTTAGGTCCGGAAAGGCATACAAGCCTCTTTCGCGCGGTAAACTCTCTTTGAACGGTACGTATCCAGCCTCGCGTCAACAGAGTATCCGCGTCTATGGCGGCGATGATGTCACCGCTGGACTCCAGATATCCTCTCTGCCGGGCGATCGTGAGGCCCTTTCGCGGTTCATCCACGACCTTAACCCCTCGGAAGCCGGATGCGATGCGTGCCGTGGCGTCGGTACTCGCATTGTTGACTACGACGATTTCCGCGTTGCCGCCCGAGGCTTTGATCTCGCGGAGAACGGAACCGAGACAATCGCCGATGCAGCTCGCTTCGTTGTGAGCGGGAATCACGAAGCTGATCTTCATTAGACGGAATTATACAGTCGCATGATTGGATCGTAAACAACCCGCAAGAATGGTGGCCCGGTAGCTTCCTATTTCCCTGCGACGCCGAAAGTAGTTTGGGCGATGCAAGATTTGAACTTGCGACCTCTACCGTGTGAAAAGTGTGTCCCGTCCATATACTGCATATCACTGCTGTCCAATCATAAATCTATTAATAGCAATTGTTTAGCAGAATCATACTCAGTAGCTCTGTAATCGAAATTCGTAAGTACTTGTATGATAGGCACTTGCTCAAAGGCCGTCACACTCAGAATCTGCAAAATTGTGTAGAGACTAAGAGGCAAATCCAATCGTTTCTTGATGATTGCGATAAGAACGTACACAGAAATGGCTATCCAGATCTGGGTCTTCACGGCATTCTTAGAAGTCCCATAGAAGGCTTTGATCCTCAAATGTTGCTTGATCCAGCGAAAAAACAATTCGACCTGCCAGCGGCATTTGTACAGCTGGGCGATGGTCAGCGCCGGGATAAAGAAATTGTTCGACAAGAAGGTTAAGAGTTTCTCCGTTTCCCCATCGAAATATCGCGTACGTCGCAGTTTGTCCGGATATCCTTTAGAGGAGGTATAACCTGTCAATACGATGGTCTGATCGCATCGCAGACCAACGGATCTGTCAACCGGGTGCGAATGTAGTCTACGACACTTGAGGCTGGTTTTCCCACGGGTGACGAAGAAGGCACAGAATTGCGTCAGCCTATAGAGCCGTGCGAAGTCAACGTACCCACGATCCAAAATATAGAAGGAGCCCGGTTCGGGGATCAGATCATCCAGGATGTTTACATCATGCACTTTGCCGTCCGTTATTTGTATGTACGAAGGTAAATTGCCACGCAGGTCCAGTAGGGTATGCAGTTTGATGGCTCCTTTTTGCCTGCGGAAGTGAGCCCAGGGAAACAGAGACAGGCAAAGATCGATCGTTGTTGAATCCAGAGCATAGACGGTATTGTCGAGTTCGACTCCAAACTCATCGTCCTTGTACAGACCCCTGGCAATATGAATCAGTACCTGGGCAAACTCGGCATAGATCCTCCAGTCGCGAGTTTCATTTGCGTAGGCGACGGTGCTGCGTGAAACAGTACCCTGGAAACCCATGTGATAAAGTTTGCTTGGCATGGAATTAAGACAGGATTCAATATCTCGAAGGCTCTCCCGGTAAGTGAGTTGAGCGAAGGCCATGCATAGAAACTGATTCCAACAGGAGAAACTCTGTACTTTGTAGTTTCCCCGATATCGCTGCACACATTTTCTGAACTCATACATCGGAACAAAATCCATGATCTGTGAAAAGACCGTTTGTCCATGATTCATCGGCCACCCCGTCGTTTTGTTGTGAGAGAGTGGCAGAAGTATAAAATCTATTTCAAATCGATAAAAGCCAAATTAGCCTCTATATACTTGCTATTTATACAATTACGAAATATCATATTCCTAACAGTTGGACAGCAGTGATCTGGTATCATAAGCGGGGGATATTTCACAGCCAGCCGTGGCAGACCGGGCCGGAGTTGATCGAAGAGCGCTACACCTTTCTCGATGCTCTGATGTGCGGCGGGTTGCTCTGCACGCTGCTGCAAAATGCCGACCGGGTAAGGATCGCCTGTTTGGCCCAGTTGGTGAATGTGATAGCGCTCATCTTGACCGAGCCGGGGGGCAGGTCAGTCCGGCAAGCGATTTACTATCCGTTCCAGCATGTTTCCATATACGGGCGCGGCACCGTGCGGGAGCCCCGGGTACTCTGCCCGGAGTTTCATACGATCAAATACGGCGACGTTCCCCAACTGCAGGTAGCGCCGGTTGATGATCCCGAGAGGAAATCATTGAACGTATTCGTTCTCAACTGCGGCGAAAATCCGCTTACGACGGAACTCGTGTTCAGAGGGTACGAAAAAAATAAACCTGTTGCCCATGAAATACTAACGGGTGATGATTTGAATGCTGTGAACAGCTTCGAGAAACCACATCAGGTAGACCTGAGTAACGCCGAGATTCTACCCGAGGGACAGGACGGTTTTTTCCAAACTGAGCTGCCGGGCAATTCCTTGAACAGGGTACAATTCGTTCCAGCGTAGCTCTCTTTTGAACTCCCGAATCCTCGTGACTCCGTCGGTGAGCAGGAACTCGATCCCGGCCATGTCGGCGAAATCCTCCAGATGCTCTGTTTTGACCGCTTTGCTGAATGATGCATGATGGGCTCCACCGGCCAGTATCCAGGCAGCCGCTGCGGTCTTGAGATCCGGATGGGGCACCCAAAGTGCCCGTGCCACCGGCAATCTGGGCAGCGGGGCGTCGGGCTCAACAACCTCCACTTCATTGACCACCATGCGAAAACGGTTTCCCATGTCCACGATCGTTGCGTTTAGTCCCGGACCGGTTGGCACATTGAAAACCAGGCGAGCCGGATCCTCCCTGTTGCCGATTGACAGTGGAAGTATTTCCAGAGAGGGTTTGGTGCCTGCCAGGGAAGCACATACCTCGAGCATGTGGGCTCCCAAGACCTTCATGGCTCCTTCACTGAGGTGATATGTGTAGTCTTCCATGAACGAGGTTCCGCCGTTCAGGCCTTGGCTCATGACCTTCATCGCCCGAACCAGTGCGGCCGTCTTCCAATCCCCCTCGGCTCCGAAGCCGTACCCGGCGGCCATGAGGCGCTGCACCGCCAGCCCGGGCAACTGAGACAAGCCATGCAGGTTCTCGAAACACGTGGTGAAGGCTTTGAAGTCGCCTTCCCGAAGGAACGATTCGATGCCCAGCTCGATACGAGCTGATTCTCGCAGTTGCCGGTGCTGTGCCCCCTCGGATTTCAGGGTTTCCGCGACAAGGTATGATTCGTCGTACTTCTTCAGCAGTCCCTCGACTTCATTCTCGGGCACTCGGGCGACCGCATCGACCAACTCACCCAGGGAGTAGCCGTTGACGGAATACCCGAAGCGGATTTAAGCTTCCACCTTGTCGCCTTCCGTTACGGCCACCTCCCTCATGTTGTCGCCGAAACGGGCGATTCTGGCCCCCTGGGCGTCATGCCACGCAGCGGCCGCTCGCGTCCAGACGGCCACGCGCTCCTGCACCCCAGGATCCTGCCAGTATCCCACCACCACTTTCCTTGGCAGACGCAAACGGCTCACCATGAACCCGAACTCCCGTCCACCGTGCGCCGATTGATTCAGGTTCATGAAATCCATATCGATGCTTTCCCAGGGAATGTCGCGGTTGAACTGGGAATGAAGGTGCAGTAGCGGCTTTTGCAGAGCCTTCAGCCCGGCAATCCACATTTTAGCGGGAGAGAAGGTGTGCATCCAAGCGATCACCCCGATGCAGTTCGTATCCCGGTTCGCATCCCGGCACATTTCAAGGATTCCTTCCGGGCTCGTTAATACCGGCTTGAATGCTACCTTGACGGGAATAAGGGAAGAATCGGACAATGCCCTTGCGATGGCCTTCGAATCCTTCTCTACCTGAAGCAAGGTCTTTTTACCATATAGTGTCTGGCTGCCTGTAAAAAACCAGGCTTCCAGCGTATCCAATTTTTTCATTGTATTCCTCTTTTTCATTTTTTTGTTGGTTCACAGTGGAGACTCATCCCCCCACCCCGTACTATTCCTCTTTAATGGCTCCGGCGGTCAGTCCTTCCACCAGACGGTTCTGCACGAAATAGAAGAGAATTATCGTGGGCACGATCGTCAGGACAGTGGCTGCAGCTACCTGACCCCCGCGAATGAGCAGGGCCGAGGACAGCCGCTGGATGGCAAGGGTGACCGTGGCCGTCCGCTGGCTTTGGCTGATAATGGATACGATCAGGTAATCCCCCCAGGAAACCACAAAGGAGAAGAAGGCGGCCACCATGATCCCCGGTGCCGCGACCGGAAGTACGACGAATATGAGGCGCTGCAGGATGGTGCAGCCGTCGATCCTGGCCGAGTCGTCTATGTCTTTTGAAATCTTGTCGAAATATCCTCATCTCCAGTCTGTGCACTTTTCGACTCTTCCCGCCGCGGGGGAGACCGGCGAAGCGGCGCTGGAATGGGCCCCCCGCCGGCCACCGCGCCGGGAGCGATCAGTACTTGCGGCTCGGGAGGACCTTTCTCGCCACCTCGGCCGTGATTATCCTCAACCCCAAGGCCCTTTCGGCTACCCTTGGTTCTCGGCCTTTTTCTTGCCCTGCAGCCAGGGCGGTTGCAGCCAGGGCGGTAGAG
>CAZPQC010000047.1:0-25887 GCA_964588525.1 uncultured Spirochaetaceae bacterium | reverse complement strand
GGTTCTTGATCCCCCCCTGGTCATCCACGACGAACTCCTGGGGGATCACGTGCAGAACCTCTCTGTCCATGGGAATGACGATGGCTTTCGCAGCATCGATCACCCGATCCACATCTTCCCGGGTAATCTCCCGTCCCCGACCTGTAACCGCGACCACCCCGCGGGAGTTGATGCCCTCGATATGGCCTCCGGCTATTCCCGTATACACGGACTCCACCTCCCGGCCGGACATCATCTCCGCGGCCTCGACAGCCGCAGCAATCGAACGCACGGTAGTTTCGATGTTTATCACCACGCCCCGCCTCAAGCCCCGGGAGGGGGTGGTGCCGACCCCGATGATCTCCAGCTGGCCGCTGTCGTTGAACCCGCCAATGATGACGCAGACTTTTGTTGTCCCGATATCCAGTCCGACGATCAGATCTTCCGAAGCCACCGGTTAGTCCTCCTCCATCCTGTAAACAACCTCTCCGGTTCTCATATCCAGCTCCCTGACCCGGATCAGCAGTTGCTGCTTGGCCAGCAGATCCAGGATTACCACCGCGTTGCGTAACACCGCCGGATCCAATCCTCCGGCAAGCCGCAGCCGTACGGGGAATTGGACCGGATACAGAAGAATCTCGAGGTTTCCAGCAGCTTTCGGAATCAGGCGAAGCTCGGATATCAAGCGAAACAACCCCGGTTCCTCCTGCCGCAAACGATGGAGATCCTGCAGGATCGGTTGTACTTTTCCGGGAAGCTTGGCACCCACCTCGAGCTTCTTGAACTCTATCCCAGTGATCACCGGCAGATCCCACTCGCTCAAGGCGCTTCCGATCTCGAAGACCACCCCCTGATCGTCGATAGCCATCGGAATACTCGTTCCATCGGGAGTTGTGAAGAAAAGCATGGACAGGGGGATGCGTCCATAGAGGGTAATATGCAGGGCATCCGGAAAGATCTTCTCCACAGCCGCCTTGCGAACCATGGGCAGGTGCTCCAAAGAGTCGCGAATCCGGGCGGGATCGATTTTATAGTAGAAAGCGTTCTCCTCGGTGCCGGCAATCGCCAGGATCTCCTCTTTGCTCAAGCTCAGATCGCTTTTGATAACGATGTTGCGAACAGTCAGTCGTGGGGCGATGATGAAATGAAACACCAATTCCCCTACCAGGAAAAGAATCAAGCACATGACCAGAACCAGAAGAAAGCGGTTGAACAGCGATTCCCGGCTTCCTCTCCTGGAGGTCCCGGGTCGCTTGCCGTACTTGTCGAAGATCAGCGCTTCCGACATCCCGTTAGTCCCTCCATCCGGCATCAAGGCTCGATCCGGAATCCCTCTGCGTGTCCCCCGCGCCCTGACGGGAGAGATTTAACAACAGGCCTCCCATTATGAGGGTCATCAGCATGGAAGAACCGCCAGAGGAAAAGAGGGGCAGGGGGATGCCGGTCGCCGGGACCAGACCGATTGCTACGGCGATGTTGAGAAGAGCCTGCAGGGTAATCGTGCTGGTGATTCCGAAGGCAAGATAGCGGGTGAAGCTGTCCTTGCCTCTCAGAGCCAGTGAGTATCCCCGCCAGGCGAGCAGGGCGAACAGCAGAAGTACGAGCACAGCTCCTAGAAATCCGGCCTCTTCCCCTACCACGGCGTAGATGAAATCCGAGTGGGCTTCAGGGAGTCCTCCCAGTTTCTTAACTCCCCTGCCCAATCCCCTGCCCCAAAAACCGCCGCTGACGAAGGCGGTTTGAGCCGCAATCACTTGATAACCACTCCCGCTGGGATCGGCCAGCGGATTCAAAAAAGCCATGAGCCTGCGCACCCGATGGGCCTTGGTAAACAGAAGCATCCCCCCGACGGGGACGAAAAGCAGGCTCAAAAGAATAAAATAGATGATGCGCACCTGGGCGATGAGAAACATGGCCAGGGCGATCAAAAGGATAAAGAAAGCCGTTGAAAAGTCGTTTTGAAGGTAGATCAGGGTGACAAACAGTGAAACCACCAGGAGGGGCGGCAGCAACGAGTTGACGGGATCATTGATGCGATCCTGCTTCTTGCTGAAAATAGAGGCCAGGTACAGTACCACGGAAAACTTCACCACCTCCGAGGGTTCGAAGGATTGTCCGAACAGGAACAGCCAGCGGCGGGCACCCATGATCGGCTGCCCGATTCCCGGTACGAAGGTCAGGACCGTCAGAACCAACGCCGCCGCCACAACCAACGGCGTGCCCTGACGCAGGACAGCGAGGGGCAGATGAGCCGCGATTACCGCCGCTACGGCACCCAGGAGAACCCAGAGCAACTGACGTTTGAAGAAGTAGTAAGGGTCGGCAAACAGCCTCTCGGCGTAGTAGGCGGAGGCGGAAAAGAGAACGGACAAACCGATCCCGATCATTGCGATTAAAATGAGCAACAGTAGAGCATCCCCGCGTGGTTTACCAATTCTCTCCAAATCCGCAGCCCTCCTACTGAATCTTCAACGTGGACAGACTCAAGATCGCAAACAATCCTCCCAGGATCCAAAACCGTATCACTACCTTGGATTCGGACCAGCCCATCAGCTCGAAATGATGATGGAGGGGAGCCATTTTGAACACCCTCTTCCGGGTCAATTTAAAGGAAATCACCTGGATAACGACCGAGAGAACTTCGATCACAAACACCCCGCCCACAACGAACAGCAGGATCTCCTTCTTGATGATCAGGGCAATTACGCCGACCACCCCGCCCAGGGAGAGACTGCCGGTGTCACCCATCATGATTTCCGCAGGGTGAGCGTTGAACCAGAGAAAACCGACTGCCGCCCCGACCAGAGCCAAGCTGTAAACGCTGATCTCCCAGCTGCGCTGGATAAAGGGAATCTGAAGATAGGCGGCGTAGTCGGCACGTCCGGCCAGATAGGAGAGAACCGCGAAGGTGATGCCCACCATGATGACAAGACCGGTGGCCAGCCCGTCCAGACCGTCGGTCAGATTGATGGCATTGCTGAACCCCACCAGTATCAGCACGGCGAAGGGGATGTACCAGTAGGAGAGGTCCACGACGGGAGTCTTGACGAAGGGCACGTACAGGAGGGTGGTATGCTCGTTTCTGAAGTAGAACAGGAGCAGCACTACGGCCAGAGAGACGACTGTCTGACCGGAGAACTTCAAACCCGCTCTCAAGCCCCTCTGCTTCTTCTTGAATACCTTCAGATAATCATCCACGAAGCCGATCACCCCGAACCCCAGAGTCGCCCCCAGCAGGATCCAGGTGTAGTAGTTGTTCCAATCCTGCCACAGCACAACGGAAAGCAGAATGGCAACGATGATCATGATTCCGCCCATTGTCGGGGTCCCGGCTTTTTTTAGATGGCGCTCCGGTACATCCACCCGGATCGACTCCCCGGTTTTCAGCTCCGCAAGCCTGCGGATCACCCACGGACCGACTAGCAGGCTCAGCACCAGCGCCGTCAGAGCCGCATAGGCGGCGCGGAAGGTAATATACTGAAAGACATTGAAAACAGTGAAGTATTTAACCAGCGGATACAGCAGTTTCAGTACCATGGCTCACCCTTCGATCAATTCCGGCAGAAGTCTTTCCAGCTCGACGGACCTCGATCCCTTGATCAGCAGCAGATCCCCCTCCCGCAGATAGGAATGCAGGCTCGAACCCAGTGCCTCGATATCCGTCATCCAGCACACGGTACCTTTGAAGGCCCTGCTCCGGATTTCCCTGAAGGCGCTCTCCATCTCCTCTCCAAAGAGAAACAGTCCCTGAAAACCGCAAGAAGCGGCCAGGCCGCCTATCCGTCGGTGGGCTTCCGCGCTCAGTTCTCCCAACTCCGCCATAGAACCGAAAACCCCGATCTTCCTCCCCGGCCAGGGCAGGGCGGAGATAAAAGCAAACACCTGTTGGAAGGAATCGGGATTGGCATTGTAGCAATCCTGGATCACGGTTACCGGACCGCGGATGATCTGGGATCGCCCAAACAGGGGGCGGACCGTCTCCAGTCCCTCTTTTATATTTTCTTTACCAACCCCCAGTTCTGCCGATACCGATATCGAGAGCAATGCGTTTCGAAGGTTGTGAGCCCCAAAAAGGGGGAAGCGGATCCGGAGCCCCTCCCAGTGGATGATGGTACCATCCAGCCCCAGATCCTCACTTCCTTCAAATCCTCTCGTTTGTGTTGGTCCAAAGCGAATGATTTCGCCCCGAACCCCATCGGTCAACAGATCCTCGTAATCCTCCGACTCGTAGATAAAGGCTTTCTGGGTGCCGCTGAAATAGTCAAAGATCTTTTTCTTCTCCCTGGCGATGGTCTCCCGAGAGCCGAGCAATCCGATATGGGCCGTGCCGATATTGGTGACCGCGGCGATATCGGGACGATAGATGTCCGCCAGCACGTCCATCTCCCCCGCATGATTGATCCCCATTTCGAACACCGCCGTGCGGTGCCGCTCCGTGACCCGAAAGCAGGACAGGGGCAGACCGATTTCGGAGTTCAAATTTCCCTCACTGATCACCGTCGGCCTGTCCAGGGCAAGGATAGCGCCGAGGATCTCTTTGGTCGTGGTCTTACCGTTGCTCCCGGTCACCCCGATTCTCAAAGCTTCCGGGAATTGCCTCAGCTGTGCCTTCGCCATTTTTTGAAGACCGACGAGGGTATCCTCAACCTGAATTACGCTGATCGAGCGCCGGTTGCGCAGCTGGCCTTCCAGCTCGCCCCGCTGCTTTTTCCAGTACGTGGTCGAGGCCATTACGGCTGCGGCCCCCCGCTCAAACGCTTGAGGGATGAAATCATGCCCGTCCACGCGCTGCCCGGGAAGAGCGACGAACAAGAATCCGTCCTCGACCTGACGCGAATCTACCGCGACTCCGCGGATATCCCGGGCGCCTCTGATGGCCAGCCGGCCTCCGGCAAAGCGACCCGCCTGTTCGGGGGACAGGGTCGTGCCTCCGACCACGGTATCAGTCAATCCCGGCACCCCCCAATTCGATTTCGATGAGATCCTCCGCCTGCAGCGGCTTCAATCCCAACGAGTCCTCGGCCAGCGACCTGATGCGCTCGGGGGAGCTCAGCACTGCCAGAGCTGCGATCACCTTCTTGTTCTTTTCCAGCCAGTTCTTCTGTTCCTGTTCCAGCATCCGAACATCCCTCTCCAGCTCCTGGTAACGGAAACCCTGCCGGGTGTTGAGAAAAAACAAAGACAGGAAAGCGAGAATCATGAGAATGAACAAGGGTGATCGAAGCCTCATGCAATTTTCTCCAGGACCCTGAGGCGTGCGCTCCGGGATGCCGGATTTTGATGTATCTCGGCTTCAGTCGCCGTGACCGGTTTTCGGGTCAGTATCCGTGCCTGCCTCTGGCCCCCACATTGACAGATCGGCGATTCCGGGGGACAGGTACAGGACTTATTGCGGCTCTGAAAGAAGCGCTTCACAATACGATCCTCCAAAGAGTGAAAGGAGATGACCCCCATCCTGCCCCCTGTTGACAAACAGGCGAAGGCAGGCGGCAGGACCGCCTCCAGCAGTTCCAGTTCTCCGTTCACGGCTATCCGCAGGGCTTGAAAGGTCCGCGTAGCCGGATGAATCCTTCCGTACCGATAGGAGGGGGGCACCGCCTTCCAGATGATCTGCGCCAGGCTTTGAGAGTCCCCGATTGTCCCCCGTTTTCTCTCTCGCACGATTGCCGCACTGATCATGGAGGCGTAACGCTCCTCTCCAAAACGAAGGATCAAATCCCTGAGCTCCTCCTCGGAGCTGGTGGCGATCAGCTCGGCAGCCGTGATGCCTTTTTCGATATCGAGTCGCATATCCAGCGCTTCCGGCCGGCGAAAAGAAAAGCCTCTGCCGCTGGCTTGGTAATGGAACATCGATACTCCCAGATCGAAAAATATCCGCTGCGGTGAACGATCCACCAGCTCCGTGACGGAACGAAAAAATTCGCAGTAATCCATTCGGAACAATCTGACCCGCCGGCCGAAACGTTCCAGCCGCTGCCGGGCAAGTTCCATGATGCTCTGATCCCTTTCGATTCCGAACAGGATGAGTCGGGGATTCCTGGAAAGAAAGGCTTCGGCGTGTCCGCCCTCTCCGAGGGTGGCATCGACAAACACCAGTTCGTCTTTCTGCTCGTTCAGCGCAGCCGTTACCTCCTCGAGAAGAACCGGCTTGTGGATGTACATTTTCCCCTCCCCGCCACTACAGAGCTACAGCGCAATCTTGTTTCCTATTTCTTCGGCAGCCTCCTTGAACTTGCTCTCATTTTGGTCGAGATAGGCCAAATAGCTCTCCTCGTCCCAGATCTCGATATAGCTCTGAATACCGAGAATAATGCATTCCTTCTTCAATCCCGCGAACTCCTTCAGAGTCGTGGGGACAATGATTCTGCCCGATCGGTCGATCTCGGTCTCTTGGGCCGGGGCGATGATGCGCCGTTGCATAAGCCGGGCCTTTTCCTGGAATAGAGAGGTGGAACCGATCAAGCTCTGGCTGATTTTTTTCCATTCGTCGTGGGGGAACAGCCACAGGCAGCGATCCACGCCACGGGTGAGCACGACCGAGTTGCCCGTGATGTCGGATCGTATTCGAGCGGGTATCATCAATCTGTTTTTGTCATCGAGGGAATATCTATATTCTCCTGTCAACATACCTTACCCCACCACCGAAATGGTAATATCCCCCACTTTTTCCCACTTTTCATCTATACTATCCCATCTCCTCCGATTGTCAACAATCTTTTCTCTGTCCCGATGAGATTTCTGACCGGGACCGGCTGATTTACTATATATATGTTATGCAAAACAGCGAAATTGACTGAGCAGAGAGAAATCTGTATCTTGAGAAGGATCGAAAGGGGAGAGATTTGTCTCTATACCGAGTTCATTTCAAGTGGAAGGAAAAAGAAGTACAGCTCACCGCCAAGAGCCTGGATTTGACACATCCGTACTTCGTTTCGATTAAAGATCTTGTCTTTTCCGACAAGAAAACGCTGATCATAAACCCGGCGGAAGACGATATCATAAAGGCGTTCGGTAATTCCAAGCACCTGATGATTCCTTTCCAGACGGTACTGCTGATCGAAGAAGTGGAGGAACGGAAAGGGGCGGTTCGCCGTTTCACCCTGGTCGATCAGGACAGCAGTCCCGGCGCCGATCCGGAGGAATGGGAAGACCAGGGAGATGCCCAAACATGAGGATGAGGGGACATGATGTTTATTCGTAATGAGATCTCAGAAGAGGAAATACTACTGCAGGTAAAGGGAACTCTGGACAGCGAAGCTGCGGAGCAGTTCCAGAAAGAAATCAGCAGCATTGCCGCCGGAGATCACAAGATCATCACCCTCGACCTCAGCGAGGTTCCTTCGATCAACTCCACCTGCATCGGAAAGATCCTGCTGCTGCGCAAGAGTCTGACTGAGCAGGACCGATCGATCCGCATCAGCGGCTGCAGCGATGCCCTGTACAACACCTTCCAATTGATAGATCTCGACAAACGCATCAACATCGATCACTGAGGACCACCTTCGGAGCCACGCAGCAGCGGTAGTCGATCTTGCGAAAAAGATTGTTCCTCTGCTCCACCCCGAGAAACCACTCTTGCTGGAGACTGCCCGTCATCAGGGACTCATAGATTCGAGTGAAATTGTAGATATGCTCCCTCGTACGCTGTACGGCATAAGGGACAGTTGTTCCGGTTTTCATGACGAACGCCCAGTCCGAAGCTTCAGCCAGAAGCATCTCCCTGAAAGCCTGATCCAGAGCCCGCTTGCGCATACCCTTCTCCTTTGGAAAGCGCTCGGCCAGCTCGGACATGCGGATGGCTTGCTGGTGCAGATGTCTGTATATCCAGTCGTTGCTTCCCTCCAGCCACACCTCCGCATAACCCTTGTTTCCCCAACTGGAGAAGCAAGGCTGGGCGATCTGCTGCTGAGGATACTCCTCCAGATACTGTCCCGGGGTGGTCAGACGGACAGCCTCCGACCCTGCTGCCGTTCGTCTCAGCACCGTCTCCAGCCACTGGGGACCCTCGAACCACCAGTGGCCGAACAGCTCCGCATCGAAGGGACACACGATCAGGGGAGGCTGGTCCATCAGGGTGGACAAGCGCCCGCATTGGTCGATCCGTTGCGAGACAAAATGACTTGCGTCCAGCTCGAGTTTTTTCGCCGCCGCCTTGGGATTGTACAGGCGTTTCTCATCCCCCGGCCCGGTGATGGCGTGATACTTGATCCCCGTGCTCACCCGCATCCCCTCCTCCGGGAGGAAGTCTCTTAGATACTCCAGCGGCAGATCGTAACCGATGTCCCGATAGAAATCCCGATAAACGGGGTCACCGGGGTATCCGTCCCGGGAAGACCAAACCGAGTCTGCCGATTCGGGATCGCGGCCGAAGGCAGCGACCATGTTGGGGCAGTACAGGGGCGCATACACTCCATTGCGGGGGCGCTCATCCGCATAGAGGATTCCGTGCGTTTCCACGAAGAAGTAGGGAAGGCGTTGAGCTTTCAGATGCTCCTCCACCCCGGGGTAGTAGCCGCACTCGGGCAGCCAGAACCCCTTTGGATAGCTGCCGAAGTTCCGAATGTGCGATTGGACGGCCACCTGCACCTGAGCCTTCACGGCCTGGGGAACCACCTGAAATACCGGCAGGAAACAATGCGTGGCGGCTGAGCAGATCAGATCCACAACACCCGCGCGCTCCAGACGAATCAGTCCGTCGAGAAGATTGCAGCGATAACGCTCCTGAAATACCTCCCGGCAGTTCCGATAGCGCTCCAGATACATCTCGGCCAACCTCTTCTGCAGCGGGTCGTCTTTCGTGCGCCGGATCTCGCGCCCTGCAAGCTCGATCATCCTCTCCAGGAAGGCCAAATACCGGTTCTGGAGCAGCTCATCCTGCAACATTTCCGCCAGCGTGGGGGAGATCGAAAGCGTTATTCGATAGAAAACCCCTTCGGAGAGAAGGCGCTCGAAGAGACTCAGCAGAGGGATATAGGTTTCCGACAGAGCCTCGAATAACCAGTCCTCTTCGAGAAAGCGGGAATGCTCCGGATGCCTCACATACGGCAGGTGCCAATGCAGGACCAAGGCCAGATATCCCACTCGCTACTCCCTGCCAACGGCAAGAATTCTTTGAGGGATCGACCCGGAGCTGCCACTCCCGTAGTAGACATTAAAATCGGAATTCAAATCGAGAGCATAGTCCTGGTCTTCCGCAACGCCTTCGCGCGGGGTGCGAATAGGGTTGGACCTGGCCAGACAGCTGTACCGTTCGTCACTGACGATCCCCAGCTCCAAGATGTAACTGCAGTCCTGGTTGGGAAGGTAGATGTACCAGCTGGAATCGACGAGCTGGATCGGTATATCGAAGAAGGGGGGCTTCCCTGGACTCGGGGTGCGGATAGATTCTGTTTCATACACCCTAAGAATCAGCTGGTGGCTCTCCTCTTTGTCCGGAAGCTTCTCATAGGTCTTACTGTCGATATCCCAGTAGGCGAAAGCCCAGTGGGGATCCCGCACCATGAAAACGATCTTCGTGTGGTTGTATCGATCCGCGATTGGATGGATATCCGCGCCAGCCTGTTCCTTGGGTTCAGGATCGGTAATCTGGTACTTGCTCTCCTCTACCCTGATGGACGGGCTGTTCTCCCGCTCCTTCTCTCTGGCACGGTCCTTTAGGTTTTCTAGAATGAACTCTGTTAAGGTCGATCGATCGGCAACCCCGCCCTCCTCGTATCCCTCTTGGCGGGCCAGGTCTACCAACTCCTCCAGTGGGATCGATTGGAGGCTCTCTTTGGTCATGCAGACCTCCGTCAGCGCATCAAGGCTAATCCTAAGATGGAGGAGAAAAAAAAGTCAACCCGTCTCGATTTCCGCACCTGCGAGCCAACATCAGCACCACATCCCCGAAGCCGATCCGCTTCGCCAAAAAATCGACGGGACGCTTCACCACCGCCGGCACGCTTCCCCTGGCCAATCCGCCCCAGGTTACGGTCTGCAGGACCTGGTACCCCGTGGCTTCGAGCATTCTCCGCAGGGTAATCTTTGAGAATAGAGTCAGATGATCCGCAATTGCCGAGCGCCATCTCTCGCGGAACAACCTGGCCTGCAGACCGTCGATGTTGGGGGTGACCACCACGATGTATCCCCCCGGAACGAGGATCCTCCGGACCTCCAAGAAAAACGATTTCGGATCCGGTACGTGTTCGATGAGATGAGAAAAGTGGATAACCGGGAAAAAGGAATCCGGGAATCCGGCCTGCTCGAGGGTACCGATGAATATATCGAGCTTCTTCGTTCGTATCCCATGTTCCGCCGATTCCCGACACAGCTCCACTCCCTGAACATTCCATCCGCGATCACGCATGTACTCGAGCAGCATCCCGGTAGCGCAACCCACATCGAGGAATCTTCTCCGTTGATCCAGACCGGAGGTACGTTCGAAAAAGCGGATATCCCGGAGGCCGAGCTTCATCAGATGAAAGAAGTTCTCTTCGTTCCGTAGTTCGTATTCGAAGTAGTTCTGCCCGTAGCGGTACTTCAGATCATCGAACACCGGCTGGGGATTCTGGAAGGACAGACCGCAATCGGCACATCTGACGAAGGTATAGTCCCGAGACTCGAGTATCTTGCGATGATGAGATCCGCCGCAGAGATTACAGGGTATGATCTTGGAACGCTCCTGAGCGGGAATCGTCGAGTAGGTCTTCATCCTCTACTCCGACACGGTCAGGGTATACTCTTTAAAGCTCTCGTTACCGGCAAAATCCGCGGCAAAGACTGTGAGCGTGGTTTCCCCGGGTACCAGGCTGATCCCTCCCAGGTTCAGCAGCCAGGGCGATTCGTAGACATCCGAAAAATCCCTTTCCGTGTTCATCAGAACGAGATGCTGCGAGCCTTCAGCTGCAGCCGGGGAACTGTACAGGGAATCGAAGGTAAACGAGGTAATCTCCCTTCCGTCCTGAGAGAGAAACACTTTGTAGGGGGCGAGTTTCCACAGAAAGGTTACGTCCTCACGTAGATCATAGACGGTTGCAAACAACTGTCCCTCGGTCCGGCTCACGGTCATCCCATCCTCCAAACTGATCCGCTCCTGGCCGCTGCGCAGATACACCTCTCTGATCTCCGGGGCCTGCCCGTCCGGCAGAGGCGGCAGCACCAGCAGGGGATTGATGACCGTACTCATTTCCGTATCTATGATTGTCAGATGGAGGTGCTTTCCCGAGGAGTAGCCGCTGGAACCGACCATACCCAGCGCCCGGCTGCTGTCGTAGTTCCTGCGATTCGGGTCCAAGCTTCCCTCCTCCAGATGAGCGTAGAGGGATTGAATTCCGCCCTGGTGCTGCAGTACCAGGAAATTACCCAGACCGGTCGGCAGAGAGCTGTAGTCCTCACCCTCCCGGTAATAAAACACCAATTCTCCGGGGGAGATCGGGTAGATCGGCTGCTGCCCTCCGCCCATATCTATCCCTGCGTGAAAGTGATCCCCCCGGTGCTCGCCGAAGGTCGAAGTCAGTACGATCTGATCCAACGGCCAATCGAAGGCAAGCAGCCAGCCACCGATGCACACGAACAGACATACGACCAGGAACCTTCTCATCAACCCTCCAACAGATCGCAGCGCAGTAACACGCCTTTGAATCCGAGAATCAGGGAGCTGCCCAGAACCTTCACATACACCCGTTCGGCGGCTATCTCCCGGGACAGCAAAACAGAATCCAGGGGCCGAAAGATCAACAGCTTCGATCCTCCCGCCAGCCGGAAAGCGGCTGCGCTAAACTCGGGACCCGAATCCATGGACTCCAGCACACCCGATGCCAGGAACCCTCCGCTGCTCTTTTTGCGCACATCCAGCACACCCAGCCCGTCTTCCACTTCGTAGAACAGGAAGCGTGCGTCCGGACTGAAACTCAAGCGCACCTCTCTGCGGAAATCCGAATCCAGGTTCTTCTTGAACTCGGGGACAAACTCCCCAGCCCGCCGCTCGACAACCGTCAACGTTTGAGGATCGATTCCTGAGATGAAGGCGATTTGATTCCGATCCGCCGAAACCGCCGTGCCCAATAGAACCGGGATCCTGCTTCCCTCAGGGTTGTACTGATAAACCACATCCCCCTCCGCACCTACCAACAGCGCCCGTCCGTCCATCAGCCCGAGAAGGCATTCCTCCGCGGCCAGAGTGATCGCGGTAATGGTCGTAGGAAAACTCATGGACCATAGAATCTCCCCTTCATTGTCGATACGCTTCAGTCCGCTCCGATCCGTATCGATCGAATACAGCACCTGGCCGCTCGATTCCAACAGGGGATAGCCATAGCTCTTTATGCTGAACTGGAACTCCCCGCGGGGGTTCATAAAAAGCACATGGTCGGGAACTCTGCCGTAATTTATGAAGCCGGCGTCCGATAGACTCAAGTTGTGCAGAGTCCGACCCACGTAATAAAGATTCCCCTGCAGATCCGCGTATCCGAAGCTGTCGGCAGCCCGGAAGTACCAGGTCGGAGCGTCCGCGTTCGCGGAAACTCGAGCACCGGGGGTAAGCTCTTTGGCCCAACTCGGACGCATGATGCTCTCCTTGCCCCCGGGGTGGGGAAAGAGCAGGAGGTAGATTAGCAGCAGGACCGGCAGAAAAAGCCAGAACGCTCTTCCCCTTCTTTGATTTCGAAAAATGCTGTCTGCCATGTACGGGTTAATAGATCTTGAATGTTATATTATTGCACCCCATAGTATTATGCAGACGGTTGGAGTGTCAATGAACAGGAGGAAACGGTTCGATGGCTGACATGTCCGGGCTTTTGGAACAAGCCCGCCTTCGTTAAGGCGGATTTCCCGGTGATCTTCGCCGGAACAGATCAGAGAGTGGACTCGACCCTTGGCGAGTTGTACCCCTTCGATTCCCCCCAGGAACTGAAGAACAGAGGTTGCGGCTAGCTCCCCGGTTTCTTGAGCCTCTCCATTTTTTGGGCCATCTCCTGCTTCCTCTGATCGTCCTCCATTTTCGTCTTCCAGATCTCCATCTTCTTCTTCACAACTTCCGCTTCTTCGACCTCTCCAAGCAGAGCATGAAGACGCTTCATGGCGGCCAGAAAGAGGATGGCTTTCTTGATGTCATCCAGACGCATGGTGGACAGCTCGTATTTTTCCCGGTAGCGGTCCGCCGACTGCTGCAGAAGCTTCTTGACCAGCTGCACGTGAGCCAAACGCTCCGAATAGCCTTCGACCCGGGGATCCAGCTGCATGATGAAGGTTTTGAGGTTGAGAAGATTTTTTGCTATGACGGCATACCGTCCCTGGAGCTCGACGAAGGACCACTTCCACTTCGTACCCGAGCCGAAACCTTCGATGACCGAGTCTATTGAAAATCCGAGCTTGCAGAGCAAGCGATACTTGCTCTCGTCATCGAAACCTTCGAGACTCTCCACACCCTGCTGATAGTCGGAGAAGGCGGCGTCTATATACGGGCTCACGATTTCTTCCATATATATGATGCTCCTGTAGCAGGATTTTCGCCCGTCGTTGAGGAAGCTCTCGTTCTTGATCCCCAGCAGCGACAGGGACAGGGCATTCATCAGGTTGTAGTAGGATACGATGTTGAGATACTGATCGGCCAGTTCGAAGCGAGTCGAGTTCACCTCCTTGAGAGCCTCGAGATCCCTGAATTGATTACCCCGGTACTGGCCGCTGGTCAGACCCTGAGATTTGCTGGTTTTTGCGATGCGCAGCTCGAGTTGCTTGTTCCTATCTATAATCTCATCGATTCGTTCTTTGTACTCTTTTACCCGTTCAGCGTATCTTTTTTTGGCTTCGCTGCTGATCTTTTCCATTCGCTCATCCGCCTTTTCCGACACCGTACTTCTGAAGCAGCTCCTGGGCGTGCTTCAACGATGTATCCCCGGTTTTGTCCCCGGCGAGCATCCTGGCGATCTCCTCCTGTCTCTCGTTGCCCGTCACAGGACTCACGCGGGTAACGGTTCTGCCCGCCTGGATGACCTTCTCCACTTTGATATGATTATCGGCCTGCACGGCAATGGTCGCAAGGTGGGTGATGCACAATACCTGTTTCCGCTGGGCCAGCCGTTTGAGCCGTTCGCCGACGGCGATGGCTACCTCACCGCCGATTCCGGCATCCACCTCGTCGAATATCAGGCTGTTGATGCGATCCGACTCGGCCAGCACGGACTTGATGGCCAGCATGATCCGGGACAGCTCGCCTCCCGAGGCGATCTGGGCGAGTCGCTTGTACGGTTCACCGGGATTGGGAGAGATCAAAAACTCCACCTTGTCCTTGCCCGTATTGGAGTAAAGCACCTTCCCGCCATCGCTGGTTCGATCCTCGATCTGAACCGAAAAGCGAACCTTGGGCATCCCCAGCTGAACCAACTCTTCGACGATCTTCTCTTGCAGACCGACGGCGGCCTGCTTGCGCCGGCTGGTGATTTCCCCGGCCCGTGTCCTGAGTTCTTTTTCCAAGGCGGATATCTCGTCTTCCAGCTTCCTCTGCGTAGCATCGCTACCCTGGATGCGCTCCAGCTGTTTGTAGCTGTCTTGCCGATAGGCTAATATCGATTCGATCGATCCGCCGTACTTCTTCTCCAGCCGCTTGATCAGATCCAGACGGTCCTCTATTTGCTCCAACCGGGAGGGATCGAAATCGATGGATCCTTTGTAGCGCCCGAGGTTCTCCACGAAATCTTCGAGCTCGAAGAACGCATTTTCCAGCTGCCGGCTCGATTGGTTCAGGCTGGAGTCGATCTTGACGACCTCCGCCAGGGATCCCCGGGCCTGCCGAAGACCGGCGAGCGCCCCTCCCCTGCTCTCCGCAGTGGCGCTGTAGACCTCCTCGACCAGTTGGATCAGCCGTTCGTGATTCGCCAGGAGGTTCTGCTCGGTCCGCAGCTGTTCCTCCTCCCCGACCTTCAGTTTGGCTTCCTCGATCTCGCTGGTCGCGTACTCCAGCAGCTCGACTTTGCGAGCCCGTTCTTTCTGCTCCGCGATCAGGGCGGAGTGCTCCTCCCTTAAGCGCAGCAGACTGGTATGCAGCGCGGAAAAAGAGGTCACCTCCGAAGTGATTCCGCCGTAGTGATCGAGGAGCCTCCTGTGGTTCTCGGCGCTCAACAACGACTGATGCTCGTGCTGACCGTGCAGATCGAACAGCATCCCGGTAAGCTCTCGGAGGGCGGTGAGGGTGAAAGGGGTGGATTGCACGAAGATGGTGCTCTTCCCGTTTTTCTTTACGACCCGGCGGATGATGATCATCTCATTCTCCGCCTCGATTCCCTGCTCCTGCAGCCAGGCCTGCACTTCGGGGTTTTCTTCGAGCTTGATGATCCCCGATACATCGATCTCCGAAGCTCCGGAACGAAGCGCCTCGGTATCCGCTTTCAACCCCAATACGAGACCGAGTGCACCGATCATGATGGACTTGCCTGCGCCGGTTTCCCCGGTAAGGATGTTCAATCCGCGGGAGAAGCGAACCTGCAGTCGATCGATGAGGGCGTAATTTTTTACGACCAGTTCCTCAAGCATTCGGCTCTCCCGCCCAGTTCAACTTGCTCCTCAGCACTTCGTAGAAATTTCGCTTGTCGGACTGGATGATGAGAGTGTGCTTCGCGGATTTGCTGAAAACAACCCGATCCTTCGGTTTGAGATTGCAGACCTCCTGCCCGTCGATTACCAGGACAATCTTGGTGCGCTGTATTGCCTCTACCTCCAAAATGCAGATTTCCTCTCCCGGTATGACGATCGGGCGGTTGGAGAGTGTAAAGGGACAGATCGGATTGAGGATAAAGGCGTCCATCTCCGGGTGCAGAATCGGGCCGCCCGCCGACATGGAATAGGCGGTCGAACCCGTCGGTGTGGCCACGATCAGCCCGTCGGCGCGATAGCGGGCCACGTAGGTGCTGGACAGCTGAACGCGCAGGGCGATGATGCGGGCGAGGTCCCCGGCCCGAACGACCGCGTCATTCAAACCGCTGAAGCTCTGCAGTATCTCGCCCGCTCTCTGCAGCTCGGCGTCGAACATCACCCGCCTGCTTACCCCAAGACGACCCTCGAGGTAGTTGGTCAGGACATCCGCCCATTCGGAGCTGGATATCTCGGTTATGAACCCGAAGTCCCCGAGATTCACGGCCAGGATCGGAACATTGCAGCCGGCCAGGCAGCGGGCACCGTACAGCAGGGTGCCGTCTCCCCCTAAGGTTATGGCCAGATCCGTGTCTTCGGATATGGAAGGAAGGTTCGTCTCATCCACAGGCACAGTCTCCGCGGCGATCGACAACCTCCGCAGGTACCGCTCCATCTCCTTGCGCAGTGCGACCGCTTCCTCTTTGAGAGAATTAACGAAGATAATGACTCTGTGAATTCTTTTTTTCACCTGTTGTAGACTATACCGATTCCTCAAAACCCAATCAAGGAAGCGTACTCAAGACCTTGCACAACAGCTGGATATCCTTCCTGGCCAGAGAGGGATAGAGGGGAAACAGGAGACTACGCCGGAGCAACTGCTCCGCATTCGGACGAGAGCCCGCAGCGGAAGATGCGGCCCCCTCTACGGACAGGACGGCATCGCTGAACGCCGGTTCGGTCTGGATTCCCCGTTTCTCGGCATACCGCCTGACCTCGGGTCTTCCCTCTTTGACCAGGACGGGAAAGCTGAAATTGACGCTTGCCCCTTCCTCGAGAAGAGGGCTGTGGCCGGAACGCAGCAGGGCCTCGCGGAAAACCTGAGCGATCTCATCGCGCTTGTGGAGAAAACGCGGCAGCTCCCGGACCTGGTTGATTCCCAGGGCTGCGTTCATATCCGGAAGCAGCTCGCCGCCGTGTCCGCGGGCCACGATTTCCCTGAGTGTTCTCACCCCGCGTCGGTCCGCGCTGAAAATCGCGCCGCCGCAGCCCGTGGTGATCAACCCGCCGGGATCCAGCGACAGCACCGCGACACGGCCGCGGGCGCCGCAGGGCTGACCGCCCCAAACTCCTCCCGCCGCCTGGGTGACGTCTTCGATCACCGGTACACCGAGCTGAAAAAGCTCATCCCCTTCGGGCAATGATCCCAAGGTGTAGAACAGCACGATCGCCTTTGCTCCCGCACGCAGATGCTGCCGGACGGAGTCGATCGACAACAGCGGACGTTCCGGGTCCACATCGGCGATCATAGCCACCAGCCCGCGAGCCTCGATAATCTGCAGATAATCCTTCGGAGCGAGGGCGGAGAGGATCACCCCATCCCCTTGCTCGAGCTCTAGCAGCTCGAAAGCACAGTGGATACAGGAACGATAGCTGATCAGTCCTACTCCCCCCGAGACACCGAGGGTTTTGCTCAAAGCAGCGGCAAAGTCCTGATTCAGCGGCCCGGCGGCGATCTGGTCGGTGACCAGACAGTTGAGAACGCTGTTGTAATCCTTGCGGCGGAGCGTCGGTCGATGTAGAGGGACAAGCATGCAGGCTCCTTTTTGGTTGAAGAATAGGCAGTTTTCGCCTACTTTTTCAATACGCTTAATCTTTGCTCACCAGGGGGACGAAGCGACAACCGATGCTCTCTCTGGTATCGAAACGATTCCCTACCCGTCGGACAATCATCAGGGTTTGATAGTGTTGGCTGTCTCCAACCGGAATTACCAGGATCCCGCTGTCCGCTAACTGGGAGGTAAGGGGGCGGGGAACTCCGGGGGCGGCGGCCGCTACCAGAATGCGGTCGTAGGGGGCGTGTTCGGGCCAACCGAGGGAACCATCGGCGCACCGATACGATATGTTCGTATAGCCGAGCTCGTCGAGCAACGTTCGTGCACGCTCGACCAGTTCGGAAATCAGCTCAACCGTGTAGAGTTCCGCGACAAGTTCGGCCAGGACGGCGGTCTGGTAGCCGCTGCCCGTTCCGATCTCCAGAACCCGTTCGGTTCCGTTCAACCTCATCTCCTCGGTCATCAGCGCGACCATGTAGGGTTGAGAGATCGTCTGTCCGCGCCCGATGGAAAGCGGATAGTCGCCGTAGGCTTCAAAGGTGCTTGCTCCGGAGACGAAACGGTGCCTGGGAATTCGGGACATCACCTCCAGCACCCCCTCGTCGTGGATACCCCGGGCCTGGATCTGGGTCCGCACCATTCGTATGGCCTGGCGGTTTTCCGGATAGGAGATCTTCACGGGACAAATCAATAGACGATCAACACGGGCAGGGGACTCTTGCGCAGAAGATGAACCGTGGTGGAACCCAGGATGTAATCCCTGATCTTGTGGGTGCCGTGGGAACCGATCAGCAGGAGGTCGGAACCCTCCCGCTCGGCGACCTCGAGCACCGTGTCGATCGGAGAGCCCTTCTCCGTAATCAGCCGGTGATCTATAGCGTGTTTGTTCAGATATCTGTGCTCGCGTTCGGTCAAACCCTTCTCCTCTTCACTGGACAGGACGAGGAACTCTTTCCAGAAGGTGCCGAAGGCATTCGCGCAGAACTGAAGAGCCCGTTCGGCGGCGGGGGACCCGTCATAGGGAAACAGGATCTTCTCGGGAGGTCGAAAAGCCCCGGGACAGGCCATGACGGGCCGCGGGGAGGAGCGAACCACATCCTCCGCTGTGGAACCCACGATGGTGCGGGCAAAGCGGGCGTTTTCTCCCTTCTGTCCAATAAACAGCAGGTCTCCCGAACGACACTCTTCGGTGAGTATCTGGGAAGGGAGCCCCTCCCTCTGCACTCCGGTGAAGGGGATTCGCTTCTCCTTACAGCTCGCCTCGATGTTCCCGAGGAAGCGGGCGGCAAAATCTTCCAGGTCCTGCTTGATCTTGGAATAGAAGCTCTTCAGCTCCGGGTCCGGGGGAATATAGGTTCTGGCGAAGGCATAGTCGAAATGCCCCGTGGCGTAGATGATGGGCAGCTCGGTCTTTCTGGAATCGATCACGAAGACCGCCTTGAGCTCGCAACCCAGCTTGGTGGCGAAGTGCTCGGCGTACTTGAAGGCGGATAGCGAGTACTCGGAACCATCGATACCGACGACAACCTGGCCTATCAATTCTTTGCTCCTTCCTCTCCACTCTGTTTGCTCGTTTTGGGTTTACGATCCGAAGCGTAGCGTAGATCTTTGGCGTGAAGCTTGGAGACCTTGTACTGCTTGATCAACATCCTCAGGGCTTCATTGACCGCTTCTGTTCGATCGTGGTAGAAGCCCTCCTGAATCATTCCATCGATCTCTTCGAGGAGATACGTCGAGGTTTCTACGTAGGTCCGCGACACCTTTCCATCCTCCTTCTCGAGTGTTCACTAGTATTGTAATCCCTCCGGATCGCTCCTGCAAGGTTTCAGTAGTTGGTTGGGGGGTCAGGCGGAGCCGCTGTGTGCGGACCCCCACATACGGCTAGGGGTTACCCAGGCATTCGTAGAGAATCTCCCGGGTCTGGAGCGCCTCCCCGTAGTCGTCCAGCTCGATGGTCCACCAGCGGCACTGGGTCATCCGGAGCCGGTCCGCAATCGGCTGAACATCCTCAAGCTTTCGGATGGGGTAGTGCCTGTCCGCCTCCCGCCCGTAGAGGTGGGCCTCATAGACACGATCCGCCGCCAGATCCAGGAATTCCAGCGCGCTGTACTCTCCACTGAGCACGCTGCGGCTGGAGACCGCATGGCCCGCATCGAAGGTGATGCGCGCCCCGGATTGCGAGGCCCAGGCCACCAGCGTGTCCGGGCGGCTGGAGGGACCGCGGCGTAGATTTTCGAGACAGACCGTGATGCCCCTCTGAAGGCCGTAGTCTACCAGCCGGCCGAGATTGTCCACGACCCGCCGCGGCTCGACTTCCACCTGCACATCGAGACCGACATGAACGGTGATGACCGGCTCGCCGTGACCCTCGAGGGCATCCAAGGCCCTCTTGTGGAGGTCTAGGGCTTGCCCGGCCAGGGAGGGATCGGCATGGCCCAGCTCGCAGCCGGGGAAAAACCCGTGGTAGCGTACCAAAACCCCCTTCCTGATAAAGGGATCCACATGTCCGGCCAGCTTGTCGAGGTTCTGCGGATCCGGCGTGTACTCCAGATCAAAGTCGTGCTCCGCGATCCACTGAAAACGCTCCGGAAAGGTGTGCCACCGGGCGGACAGGGCGACGGCGATCGGGCTATCCTTCATCCGCCGCTCTCCCGGGCGGCTCGTCATCTCCCAGATGTCGAGCCGTGTTGGTCTTCTCATCGATGATCATGATATCCCGAATCCCCATCCCCAGGGTCACTGCATCCCCTTTGGCGAATACCGCCCGGGCGCCGGAAACCTCGACGCTTACCTCCGGGTTCCCCCGGGCGGAAGCGATCCGGACACGGTAGCGCACCACCGACCCGTGGTAGGACAGACCCGCCACCGTACCCCGGATGCCCGAAGCCTGCGGTTCGCCGATGGAGATGCGTTCGGGGCGAACCGCGCACAGGACCTCTCCCTCCGCCACGGGGAAGTCGCCCGGAACCCTGAAGCGTTCGCCGAACAACAGGAGGCGGCCGTCGACAATCCTCCCCCGCAGGAAGTTGATCCGCCCGATGAAATCAGCCACGAAGCGCGAGGCCGGGCGCTCGTAGATGTCACGGGGTGTCCCGATCTGCTCGACCGCGCCCTGGTTGATCACCACGATCCGATCGGCGATGCTGATCGCCTCCTCCTGGTCGTGGGTGACATAGATCGTCGTGAGGTTCAGGGCTCTCTGGATGCGCAGGATCTCCCCCCGCAGGTCAATCCTCAGACGGGCGTCCAGGTTGGAAAGCGGCTCATCCAGCAGGAGAAGGCGGGGCTCGATAATCAGCGCCCGGGCCAGGGCGACGCGCTGCTGCTGCCCTCCCGACAATTCGTGGATCCTTCGCGGGCCGTAACCGCTGAGGCGCACCATCTCCAGGGCTTCCCCTACGCGCCTGTGCAACTCCTGCCCGGGAACGCGGCGGCGCCTCAGGCCGTAGGCAACGTTTTCATGAACATCGAGATGGGGAAACAGGGCGTAGCTCTGGAACACCATACCCAGGTTGCGTTTTCGGGGAGGCAGATCGGTAATCTCGCGTCCGCCCAGCCATACGGAGCCGTGGTCCGGTCGGAGCAGACCATCGACGATCTTCAGGACCGTGGTCTTGCCGCATCCGGACGGCCCCAGCAGACAGCACAACTCTCCCCTGAGAACGGTGAAGGAGAGATCCCTCAGAACCGAAGGGCCCCCGTAGCTCTTGCGGAGAGCGCGAATTTCCAGATCAGCCTTCATCAGATCTGAGTTCATTGGGCGACGACCCTCCGCATCCATGACGGGACACCCCTCCTGCGTGATAACAGAAAGATCGTTCCCACGCCCAGGGCCGCCAGTACGATCATAAACATGGAGAGCGCCGCCGCATCACCGATGTCGGACCTGTATATGGCTTCGAACACATCCACGGACAGCACCTTGTTCCGCGGATTGATCACGAAGATGATTGCTCCTACCGTCTGAACCGTGGACACGAAGGCGTAGAGAGCGCTCGCCATGAGAGCTGGACGGGCTAACGGCACGACGACCGTGAAAAAGGTGGTGATGCGCGCGGCACCCAGGCTTTCCGACGCCTCCTCGATGGCCCGATCCTGCTGGCTCAGCACGCTGACTCCGGCTCTGAGTCCAAGCGGCAACTCGCGGATGACGGTCACGGCGATCACGATCGCCCAGCCCCCGGTCAACAGCAGGGGCGGCCTGCTGAAAGCCAGGGCAAAACCCACGCCCATCAGCGTGCCCGGAATGGCGAAGGGAACGGTAGCGAGCAGATCGAGCACGCCGCGTCCCTTGAAGCGAAAGCGGGTCACCAGGTAGGCGGTGATCAGACCCAACAGGCTCATCAGCACGCTGGTCACCGTGGCAAAGACGAGAGTATTGAGAGTGCTGTTCCAACCCCGTTGGGGCAGGATGCGGAAGTGCTCCAGGGTCAGGGCGTAACTTCCCCCCAGGTGACGGGTGAAGGCGGCCAGGAACACCGACAGCAGCAGGCTCAGCACGAAGAGGCAGAAGAGAAAGCCGATGATCCACATCTGAGCCTGGATCGGCCCGGGAAGGGCCAGAACTTTACGCCCCTCCTCCGGCGCTGCCGTTCGAACCCGGGTTGCAACCCTCTGCGTTCGCGTAAAGAGGAGGAACACGATCAGGCAGAAGACGAGCAGAACCGAGTTCAGGGTCGCGGCCATCTCCATGTTGTACGTGCCGATCAGCTGAGTGTAGGAGGCCGAGGCCAGGGTGTCGAACCTTCCTCCCAGGATCAGGGGGGTGCCGAAATCGGCGATGGAGCGCAGAAAGGTCAGAAGCAGGGCACCGACCAGGCCCGGCCGGATCAGCGGCAGGGTCACTGTAAACAATACCTCCAACTCACTGGAGCCCAGGCTGCGGGCCGCTTCCTCCACCCGGCCGTCCACGCCGACCAGCACGGCGGAGATCATCAGGAAGCTGATGGCGCTGAAATCGAGGGTTTGGATGATGAGCACGCTCTTCCAGCTGTAGATGTCCCAGCTCAGGCCCAACAGCTTGTAGGTGATCAATCCGTTCCTGCCGAACAAAAAGATATACGACAGGGTTGAAACAAAACCGGGGATGATCATCGGCAGCACGGCGCAGAAGGCAAACAGCCGCCTGAGGGGAAGGGGTGTCCTGAAAACCGTGAGGGACAGGATCAAACCGAGGAGCGTCGAACAAACCGAGACGCCTGAGGCCACCAGGAGGCTTCCCCACACCGCGCTGTAGAAGCGGCGCTCTGAAAAAACGGAGATGTAACTGCCGAAGCCCGGTTTCCCGCCGACGCTGAAACTCTTGATCAGGACGCTCAAAGTGGGATAGACCACGAAGATCAGCAGGATGCCCAGCAGGATCAGGGGTAGCAGATATTCTTTAGACGAGGCCCGGTCAGACGGCATCAAAGCGTACGCAGGCGGATCAGCAGATCAGAGCTTCAGAAGCAGAATCGGCCTACTGGAACTGGGGATAACGCCTGTTGAACTCGGCCACCACCGCCTCCCTGGCCGCACCCCACTTGAGATGATCGTAGGCCACTAGTTTCAAATCCGTCAAACGGGGTACTCCCGGCAGGGTCTCCACGTCCGTGGTGGGAACCCGTGGACTGGCCTGCATCAACACCTTCTGCCCTTCCGGCGACAGGCACCAGTCGACGAAGCGCCGGGCGTTCTGCGGGTGCCGCGCTCCCTCTATGACGGCCACCGGCGATGGCCAGGCGAGCACTCCGTCGGAGGGAAAGACCGGCGTCAGCGGCGCATCGGGGTTCTGCAGCGGCAGGTTGTGAGGGTCGGGCACGATTCCCACGGCGAACTCCCCCGCCAGAGCCTTCTGCGCCGGGCCGGAGCCGCTTTTCTCCAGAAACGGGATGTTCCGATACATCCGATCCAGGAACGGCCAGCCCTTCTCCTCACCCATGACCTGCAGGATGCCCGACACGGTGGTGTAGGCCGTGCCGGATGTATTTGGATTGGAGGCCGACAGCTCATCGCGGTATACCGGATCGGCCAGATCCGTCCAGCTGCGCGGCAGCGGCAGACCCCTGTTCTTGAGCCGTTCGTCGTTCACCAGAAAACCCACCACGACCAATGATAAACCGGTCCAGTACCCCTCCTCGTCCTTGAACGCGGGATCGACGTTTCCGGCGTTCGGGGATCGGTAGGCTGCGATCAGCCCTTCGGTTTCGGCTTGAATGAAGGCGTCCGAACCGCCGCCGAACCAGACATCGGTCTGGGGATTGGCCTTTTCCGCTCGCAGCCGGGACAGGACCTCTCCCGACGACATGGTCAACAGCTCCACCCTGATACCGGTGGCCTTCTCGAACTCCCTGGCGATGATGTCCGGCCCGCCGTAGGCTACGTACATAGTGAGGATCCCGGGCTCTTCGGCCGCCTCGCTCTGGCCCGTGCACCAGGGCATAGAAGTGACTAAAATCACCATCAATGCTGCTGCAACGCCTGTTCTGTTCACGGTACTCTCCTTCTCCAGGTCTCGACGCTCTCAATATAGAACAAGCTCGCCGCCCCGGCAATAGTCAACCGATGCTTCTCTCCTCAAGGAAGCACGCTTTGAGGCAGGCGTTCGACGGTGGCGGGATCGAGCTTCCGCCAGCTCTCGAGGAAGTGATCGAACCAACCGAACCCGGCGAGCACTTGAACGTACCTGTACAGCTCCCTGGCTTTCTTCTTTATATTGGCCCGAAAATCGCCCAATGCCTGTTCGTTTCCCAGATCGGTGACAATACGAATACTCAAAGGAGGCAGACGGTTCTTCAGAGCTCCGATGAACACGCCGGCGGTTTCCCAGTTGGCTCCGGATGCCTGGAACAGGGAATAGAGGGCTTCCCGCATCGCCTGAGACTGAATCAGCAGCTCTCCGCAGGCCTGATTGCCCACATGAACCTGGAAGCTCTCCGAGCTGCCGGTTTCCCCCGCCTCCCGCAGCAGCGTTTCCCTGTCTACGGAGGGCAGCGTCGAGACAGCCGAGGGAAGCTTCATCTCCGGGATGCTCCGGGTTGGAAAACCGCTGCCCCCGATGTCGTACTCGTAGCAGTCCCGACAGAGGATCAGCTGGCCCACGAAAGCACCCGGTTCGGTTCCGGCGCACGAACCGGAGTCGACAACCAGGTCCGGTGTATAGGCCAGAGAACCCGCTACGGTTGCCGCCGCGGCCCTGGCCTTGGCCGGTCCGCTTTCAACGGCAAATACATCGACGTTGCCGGCGGTCCCTCTGGCCGAGCGGCAGCCGGCTACGGGTTTGGAATCCCTCAAACCGAGAATCTCTCTGCAGGCATTGAACTCAGGAGGGACTGGACAGATCAGAAGCACCTTCATGACGCCACCTTCAGGTGTTTCCACGTTAAAGCCACAACAGCCGGGTCGTCAAGGGTACGCTCCTACCCGGGTGCGATTGCTCGACGGGAAATTTTCCGGCGACTTCCGATCCCTGCTGCCACCGTTGGGCGCAAGGACAATTTGACAACCTCCGCGGCAGTCACTATGATGTGCTTCATGATAGGCAGGCTCGATATAGGTGAGGCGAAAATCAACATTCTCGGTGTAGCAAGCGTACGGCGCGATCTGGAACAGTTGGCGGATATCTTTCCCACGGTGGGAAAGGGCGACCTTAGTGAAGCGATAGGGGCGGTACAACCGGACAGTGAGGGGAAATATCTCGACTGGCACTTCAACTCCGCCTTGATCCGGATCCCCAACCATACGATTCTCATCGATACGGGATTCGGATTTTCCACCGGCAGGCCCGGGCTCGGAATTGCCGAGCTGCTCTGCGAATGCGAGGTGCGCCCCGCAGAGGTGAATACCGTCGTCATCACCCACGGACACGGGGATCATATCGGTGGATTGACGGAAGCCGACGCTCCTTCTATGCCGGATGCCCGGGTGGTCATGTCCCGACAGGAGCTCGAGTTCTGGATGAACGGGCAAGCAGAACGCTTCTTCGGAGCTGCGGCTTCCTCGGCGCAACGAACCGCCTTCTCGATCTGCCGCAGTCAGATCGAATGTATAGAAATGGATTCCTCGATCGCCGAGTCAAAGGACACAACGATCCGGGCACTGCCGGCGCCGGGGCATACTCCCGGTCATATAGGGATTGCCGTTCGTTCTCAGGGACACCACTTGTGGCTGCTCGTCGATACGATCCACGCGTTATTTCAGATGCAGTATCCGGACTGGTCGCCCCGCTTCGACGTGGATCCGGATTTGGCCTGCAGCACGAGAAAAGATCTGCTGGCAGAGGCGGCAGGCCAGGATGTACTCGTGCAGCTATACCACTTTCCCTTTCCTGGAACGGGCTCTGTCAAAGCCTCCAAGCAGGCATGGGCGTTTGAGCCGGGTGTACACCATTGAAAAAGGGGATGAATCTGCAGACCCATCCCCTATGCTGCTTTGAGGCATAAAAGGGCAAGGAAAGGAGGTGAAACTTGCCCGTCGGAATGTTATTCCGCCTTTA
>CAZPQC010000046.1:0-26876 GCA_964588525.1 uncultured Spirochaetaceae bacterium | reverse complement strand
TCGCGATGGGACGATCGGATCGTGGGCAAGCTGGAGGAGTTCTGCCCCCACGCCCGCAAGATTCACGTGGACATCGATCCTTCGGAGATAAACAAGACGGTTCAGGTGGACTGCGCGGTTATCGGGGATGCCCGCCGGGTCCTGCGGAATATTCTTCCCCTGACCAGGCCCGGGGACACCGCTGACTGGCTTCAGCGGGTCAAAGCCTGGAAGAAGCAGCATCCCCTGTCCTATCGAAAGACCGGAGGGCTCAAAGCCCAGGCAGTGATCGATGAGCTGTATTCCTTGAGTGAAGGAAAGGCGGTGGTTGTAACCGACGTTGGGCAGCACCAGATGTGGGCCGCCCAGTTCTACAGAACGGACCATAGAAGGAACTGGCTGTCCTCGGGAGGTGCGGGAACCATGGGCTACGGCTTTCCAGCCGCCATCGGAGCCCAGCTCGGACGCCCTGACGACCTGGTCGTGGCCATCGTGGGCGACGGGGGTTTTCAGATGACCATGTCCGAGCTGGCAACGGCGGCCAACGAGCGCCTACCCCTCAAGGTGGTGATCATCAACAACCGCTACCTCGGCATGGTCAGGCAGTGGCAGAATATGTTCTACTCCAATCGCCTGTCCGGAGTGGACCTGAAGGGCAATCCGGATTTCGTACAGCTGGCCCGCAGCTACGGCTGCAAGGCCTTCCGCATCCGCCGCAACGCGGACATCCGGCGCGTACTCGAGCAGGCTCTGGAGTACTCCGCCGGTCCCTGCATCATCGACGCGGAGGTGGAGAAGGAGGACAACGTATTCCCGATGATCCCGGCCGGGGCGGGGATGAAGGATATGATTCTCGGGCCGCCGGAGCGTGAATCCGAGACGTCGACCAGGCGAGTGAAAAAGGAGCAGAAAACATGAACGGCAACGGGAAATCAGCCACGGCAGCAGCGCAGGGCCCGGGACTGCCCCCCGGGGTGGGAACCGGCATCACTTCGTGGCCTGTTTCCGGGGCGGCTCTGACAAACGGCAGGAGAATCTCCAATCTGGTAAAGAAGCACGTGATCAGCCTGTACGTGAACAACAAGCCGGGGGCTCTCATCCGCATCGCCCTGGTGTTTGCCCGCAGAGGGTACAACATCGACAGTCTGGTCGTTTCGGAAGGGCACGACCCGGCGTTCTCCCATATGAACATCACCGCCACTGGGGACGAGAAGACGCTGGAGCAGATTCTGCAGCAGCTGAACAAGCTTGTAGACGTCATCCACGCGAAAGATCATACTGGGGACGACATCGTCCGGCGCGAACTGGCCCTGATCAAGCTGCATTGCACCGGGGACACCCGCAACGAGATTTTGCAGGTCGCCCACGTGTTCAAATGCGCGGCTGTGAATCTGACGGACACGACCATCACCCTGGAGGTCACCGGGGAGACCGAGAAGATCGATGCCCTGCACCGGATGCTCGACCAGTACGGAATTCTGGAGATGGTGAGAACCGGGCAGGTGCTGATCGCCCGAGGCGAAGAGACGACGTACTAGTCGTACACCTGCTAGAAATACGAGAAGATAAGAGGTACTGCACCATGGGAAAAAACCTGTTACGCAAAGTCTGGGAGCTGCACAAAGTGCGAACCCTGCCCTCGGGACAGGATCAGCTGTACATCGGCCTTCACCTGATCCACGAGGTGACCAGCCCCCAGGCATTCGCCATGCTGGCAGAGAGGGGTTTGAAGGTGCTCCACCCGGAGCGGACCTTTGCCACCGTAGACCATATCGTGCCCACCGACGATCAGTATCGGCCGTTCAAGGATGATCTGGCCGAGCAGATGATCCGGGCCCTTGAACGCAATACGTCGAAGCACGGCATACCCTTCTTCGGCCTGGATTCGGGCCTGCAGGGGATCGTGCACATCATCGGCCCGGAACTGGGTCTGAGCCAACCGGGGATGACCATCGCCTGCGGGGATTCCCACACCTCCACCCACGGAGCCCTGGGCGCCATCGCCATCGGCATCGGCACCTCCCAGGTACGGGACGTGCTGGCCACTCAGACTTTGGCTTTAAACCCTCTGAAAGTCAGAAGGATCGAGGTTCGCGGACGCTTGAGTCCAGGCGTGTATTCCAAGGACATCATCCTGCGAATCATCGCCGAGCTGGGAGTTAAGGGCGGTTTAGGCTACGCCTACGAGTACGGAGGCCCGGTTATCGAGACTCTGCCCATGGAGGCGAGGTTGACGATCTGCAACATGAGCATCGAAGGGGGAGCGAGAGTCGGCTACATCAATCCTGATCAAGTGACCTTCGACTACCTGGAGGGTCGGCGTTTCGTTCCCAAGGGCGCAGAGTACCGGAAGGCGGCTGGGTTCTGGAAACAGATCGCCTCGGATGCGGACGCCGAGTACGACGATCGTTTTCAGCTGGATGCGGATACCCTGGAGCCGATGATCGCCTGGGGGATCAATCCGGGACAGGCCGTCGGGGTTGATCAGAGGCTGCCGATGCTGAAGGAGCTCAAAGAGGAGGAGCGGGAGGCGGTGGAGATGGCCTACAACCATAGCCGTTTCCGGCCCGGGCAGCCGATCAAGGGACAGAAAATCGACGTGGCCTTCATCGGCTCCTGCACCAACGGGCGGATCAGCGATCTGCGCGAGGCAGCCGGCCGGGTCAAGGGCCGGAAGGCCGCAAAGCACGTGAAAGCCCTGGTCGTACCGGGCTCTCAGGCGGTTGCGGAGCAGGCCGCCGCCGAGGGGTTGCCCGAGATCTTCCGGGAAGCGGGATTCCAGTGGCGGCAGGCCGGGTGCTCGATGTGCCTCGGCATGAACCCGGACGTGCTCGTGGGGGATCAGGTCTGCGCAAGCTCTTCGAACCGGAACTTCATAGGCCGCCAGGGATCGCCGCAGGGACGGACCCTGCTGATGAGCCCGGCCATGGTGGCAGCAGCCGCGGTGGCCGGAGAGGTGGCGGATGTTCGGGAGTTCTCCCGGGGAGGTAAGGCATGAGCACAAGCACAGCGCAGATTCGAGAGATTTCAGGCCGGGCAGTGGCCGTTCGGGGAAACGACGTCGACACCGACCGGATCATTCCCGCCCGCTACATGAAAGAGCTGACCTTCGACAGCCTGGGTCAGTACAGCTTCTACGATCAGCGTTTCGATGCTTCCGGCAAGACCACGGATCACCCCTTCAACGAATCCCGGCACCGGGGAGCCAAGGTGCTGCTGGTAAACAAGAACTTCGGCTGCGGCTCCTCCCGGGAGCACGCCCCCCAGGCCCTGAAGCGCTGGGGGATCCGGGCGATCGTCGGCGAGAGCTTCGCCGAGATATTCGCCGGCAACTGCTCCGCCATCGGTGTTCCCACGCTGACCGTGGGCCCCGAGGAGATCGATCAGCTGATGAAGCAGGTGGAGGCCGAACCGGACACGCAGCTGCACATCGATCTCGAGTCGCGGACCCTGCAGGCGGGCGATTTCCGACTATCCTTCTACCTCCCCGAAAGTCAGGCTCGGGTGTTGCTCAGCGGCACCTGGGACACCACGACCACGCTCCTGGAAGGTCTGGAGCAGATACAGGCTGCGGCGGCCCGACTGCCCTACGTGAAGGATTTTCCCTACGACCGTTGCGAAGTTGATCTGCCCGGTGGGGCCTGAGCGGGCAGGAGCTCGAGTCCCGTCGCTGCGCCTGGACAGCATCTCCGATTCCCGATAAGACCGGGGCTTTGGCCAGGTACGCGCGGCTGGTATCCTCGGCCAGCCGTGGGGTTGTCATCCACCAGGCGGCTGCGGACCGGCCAATCGGTTCAGTATCTCCAACTGTGATTTCAACTCCCTGGTCTGACGGGGCTCCTCCTCCAGGGGGGTGTAGACCGGCAGGTAGTGGTAGAACACGGCGATCGTGAAACACACACCGACGAAGTAGCTCAAGGCCTCGGCAACGGGCTTGTCGCGCAATACCCCGGAAGAGGCGATACGGCGGTTTCCGTGAGCAAGGGCGAATCTCTTTCCGTGGAGAATGGTCGGATCCAGGGGTCCGGCGGGCCGGCCGCCGTTTTGCCTTCGTGTTTTCAGAACCGTCTCGACCTTCATCGCCATCTCCAGGAGGACCTCGATTCCCTCATTGACCTGTCTGAGGATTTCAGCCTCCAGATTCCGGATCCCCTTGGCCGAGTGTTGCAGGTCGAGGAGCCGGGACAGCGGTATTTTCTCCTCACCGCCGTCCCAAACCCGGCCGTTGATCCTCCGTATTCTCAAAAACTCGAGCTGGAAGAAATCGTTGGTGAAAAGCGTGACAGCCCCGACCTCTTCGAGATCGATTTGGCCGTTGAGCAGAGGGGTGAAGGTGCGATCCACGATGTCGAAAAGTCGCGGTGCAAAGCACACGACGTCTTCTGTATCCGCGGCGAATAGATACCCCGGCACACCGATCTGCTGCTGCTCGTACAGGGTTCGCAGGGGTTCGAAGCTCACCCGGCCGGATTCATCCAGGGTGAGGAAGGCCTTTAGCTTGTTCGTCTTCTCCTGCTGCTTGCGGAGCTCCTCCAGGCGGCTTATACCATCGGCAACGAGGGAGCGGATTCGTTCCTTGACTTCGGGGGGACAGGCAAAATCCTTCGTGTTGATCAGCTCGCCGAGATCCGCGCACAGCAGGTCGTGCATGGCAAGGTAGCGACGGTATTTAACCATGTTGAGACCGAGGAGGATGTTGTACAGGGAAGGCGTGCTGCCGTCGAAGTCCAGGATCTTGTGGATTCCTTCGACCGCCGCCTCGTATTTGTCACTCACTCTCGGATCGTTCTTCCCGATTTGCTGCAGAGAGGACCGCAGCAGCTGCTGATAGTTGTCCTGGTAGTGAAAGACGAGAAAGAGGGTTTCCAGGGATCGCAGCTTGTTGATCAGAAATGGATCTTTATAATCGAACAGATTGAAGTTGGTGGACTGAATCTTCTGGCACAACTGCGTCATAACCACAAGGATGTTGTATTCAACCTTTCGCAGGTAATGCCAGCTGTCTTCCAGTCCCTCTGAAATTATCTCGTTGAGCTCCGCGGCCCACTGCTTGAGCTCCTGATTGAGAAAAAGAAGAACGGCGCGGCGCAGACGAACATCCGGAAGAAGGCGCACCGGTTCGAACACTCGGGTTAGCTTTCCGAAGTTGAGGATCCTGCGATAATCTCCGAACAGGTAGGTCAGGTAGGGAGTGCGGGAATACGGTTTCTTGAGGATATCGGCCAGAGCGGGAAGACGGTACCGCAGGGGTCTGGTTCTCCGTGCTTTATCTTTTTCCTCTTCCGCCTCGTGTTTACCGCCGGCATCGAGTTTTCGGATTTCCTGGATTTTTTCACGAACGGTCAGGCCGCTGGCTACTACACCGTCGACGGCGTGGCGCCGATCTTCGTCCCGGGGTCGCTGCAGCAACTGCCCCAAGGTTATGATGTCTTCGGCTTCCTGACTCAGCCTTCCCGAGGATCGGGATTTTGCCATGGTTGAACCTATACTGGTATTATTATCGACCAGCCGGGCGATTTCAAGTCGCACATTTGCATCGTTACCGTGGATGGATTAGCATTGGTATGGGCCCAATAGAAAAAAACCAGTTATGGAGGAGGAGAAACAATGGCTGTCTATATCTTGCTCAGCAATCTTACGGAGGAGGGAAATCGAACCCTCAAGAAGAACCCGGACCGCATCAAAGAGGTCAACAAGGAACTGGAAAAGATGGGTGGGAAGGTCACGGCCCAGTACGCAACCCTGGGATGCTACGATTTCGTCAATATCGTGGAAGCCCCCGACAATGCGGCGATCGCCCGCATTTCGGCGGAGATGGGCTCCCGGGGAAGCGTCAAGATCATGACTCTACCCACCGTGCCGATCGATACCTTCATCCAGAGCCTGAAATAGCGTATCCTGTAAAAACCATCGCAGGAAGTCTCGACAGCAACAAACCCCCGGGCACCCCCGGGGGTGTAGGTTTGCCCATGCGGGCCCGAGTACGAGGCGGTACCGGCGATCAGTACGATCAAGCCGGGCTGTTCGCCGAATTCGAACACCTGTCCATAGGTTCTTCGGCATAGTCTGGGAATTTGCCGGTATAAGCAGCCAAGATTATCGTAATTTTAGCCGATTCTTTAAGAAACGGTGATCTGGCCGTATACAACAGATAGATATGTGCAAACGAGGATGAAAAAAGCAACAGGGCGCAAAGTCGAATTCAGCAGAAAGAGCCTGGAGACGGACATCTCTCTGGAGCTCGAGTTCGGGGTTGCCGGAGAAATCTCGGTCGATACGGGGGTTCCCTTCTTCGATCATCTGCTGCAGACCATGGCTTTTCACGGGCATTTCGGCTGCAAGCTGCGGGCCCGGGGAGATATCGAGGTGGATGAACACCACCTGGTCGAGGACACCGGCATCGTCTTCGGGGAAGCCCTGAGCCGGCTTCTCGAAGAGCACGGACCGGTGCAGCGCTACGCTCAAGCCGCGATTCCCATGGATGAGGCCCTGGCGGAGGTCGTGATCGATGTATCGGGCAGGCCGTACCTGGTGTTTACCGGGACCTTTCCGCAGGAACGGATCGGATCCTTTCAGGCGATACTGCTTCGGGAGTTTCTGGCGGGTCTATCCAGCCGAGGCCGTATGGCGATCCACGCCCATCTGCGCTACGGCCGGAACAGCCATCATGTGGCGGAAGCTTTGTTCAAAGCCCTGGGAGCGGCTCTCAGTCGAGCCTACGCTCCGGCTCCCTCGGAAGGCATGTCGACAAAGGGTACGCTGAACTGAAGGATTTGCTATCCGGGGCCGGTGTAATTTATATTTAGGTAGGTCGTATGAAATCGAGAGAAGAGCTTTTAAAAAAGGTCCCGAAAGAGGGTTTCCTCAAGATAACCGAGAGCCGGTCTGCGGAGATGTCCAAAGAGCAGCGGGTGGCGTTGATTCGAAAGGGAAACGACCTGTTCAATCAGAAGCAGTACGACCTTGCCAAGAAGATTTTCCTGACCACCGGCTACTCCGACGGGCTCATCCGGCTCGGAGACCTGTACATGAATCAAAGCTTGCCTCTTGAGGCGTTTCGAATGTATTGGCTGGCGCCGGATCGAAAAAAGGTCGATGCCATGCTGGAAAAAACGGTGGGGATAGTAAAAAAGTGGTTGAAGGAAGGAGAACAAGACATTGACTGAGGGGGAGAGCACTTCTTCGTCCGATCTGGACCAGCAAACAGAGCTGTCCAAGGCGGGTTATAGATATCTGAAGGAAGGCAGATTCCAGGAGGCCGTGGAATCTTTCAAGGGAATCCTCGAAATCAATCCGGAGAACAACTACGGCCTGGTAGGGCTGGGGGAGGCGGCCAGAAAGCAAGGGAAGTTCGACGAGGCGGTGGTTTACTACCGCTCCTGCCTGGAGTTCCACCCCGGAAACAAGTTCGCCCTGGTCGGTCTGGCGGACTGCTACCGGGCACAAAGCGCATACCACAAAGCAATCGAGATATGGGAGCAGTACCTCGATCAGGATGATCAGGATGTCACGGTCCTGACTCGGATCGCCGACGCCTACCGGAAGGTGAAGAACTTCGAGAAATCCAAAGTACTGTACCTGAAAGCGTTGGAAGTCGAGACGGATAATCCGTACGCCCTCAATGGCTTGGGGCACCTTCACTTCGATTTCAAGCACTACAGCGAAGCGGCGCCGTATTGGGAGCGAATGCTCGAGAACGATCCGAAGAATATCAAGGTCATTACCTCCCTTGGCAACTGCTACCGCAAGACCAAAGATTTCGGCGGGGGTCTGCCCTACTTCGAAACGGCTCTGGAGATCGAACCGCTGAACTTCTATGCCCTGTTCGGCATCGCGGACTGTTACCGGGGCATGAACAGGCACCGGGATTCCCTCGATGCCTGGGAAAAGATCCTGGAGGCCGATCCGAACAACAAGGTGATTATCACCCGCGCGGGGGATGCCTATCGGAACCTCGGCGAGATCGAAAAGGCCGTGGAATACTATAAGCGGGCGCTGAACATCGAGTTCGACCTGTATGCGGTGATCGGACTGGCCCTCATCAGCAAGATCAAGGGCGAGCACCTGCAGGCCATCGAATCCCTAACCGGGCTGCTCGCCCAGAATCCCAAGAATCATCGCCTGGTGATCGAGATCGCCGACTCCTACATCAAACTGGGTAACGGTGAAGCCGCTGAAGAGACCCTGACCCGTTTCTTGCGTCTGGGAGGAAAGAACGCAAAAGTCTCGGAGATGTTGAAATACCTCCAGAAGTAGCGCAGAATGATCCCCATCTCCGCCCTGCTTCCCGATGAGTTGGCCGGCACCCTCCAGGTAGTCCCGGCGTACCGAGGAAAACAGATCTTCTCCTGGATTCACGACCGGCTCGTCTTCGATTTCACCGCCATGGGCAATCTGCCCGCGACCTTGAGGCGGGATCTGGCCGGACGCGCCCTTCCGATAGGGCTGCGGGAAGAGGCGAGGCTGGAGGACGCCGACGGGACCGTCAAGTTCCGTTTCCGCCTGCTCGACGGCGAAACGATCGAATCGGTAATTCTGCGGGATCGGAGGGGAAGGGGGACGGCCTGCCTCTCGACCCAGGTCGGCTGCGCCATGGGCTGCCTGTTCTGCCGCACCGGTTCTCTGGGATTCAGCCGCAACCTGGACGCCCACGAGATCGTGGACCAGTTCCTGCTGCTGCGTTCCTGCGGTCCTCCCGATCTTTCAAGCGTGGTGTTTATGGGTATGGGTGAGCCTCTAGCCAATCTGGACAACCTCCAGCGCACAGTAGATGTTCTCTCCTACAGCGGCTTCAGCCCGAGACGAGTTACGGTTTCGACCTGCGGATTGGTGGAAGGGATTCGTTCGCTGGGAGAACGAAAGCTGGCGGTGCGGCTGGCCATCTCCCTGATCAGTGCCGATAGCGAGGTGAGGACCAAACTCATGCCGATCACCCGATCGAATCCGCTTCCGCGGCTGCGTCAGGCGCTGCTGGACTATCAGAAGGGCTTGGGCAAGCGGATCACCCTGGAGATCGTGCTGATGGCGGGGATCAATGATCGTTCCGAGGATGTGGAGGCTTTAGTCAGCTTCGTCCAGGGCCGGGGCGGCAAGCAACCGCTCAAGGTGCTCGTCAACCTGATCCCCTGGAACCCGCTGCCGGAGTTCCCCTACAAGAGACCAGAGGCCAAACGGATCGAATGGTTTGAGCAGCGCATCCGGCAGGCGGGCATCCCCGTTACCACCCGTATCTCCAGGGGCAGTGCCGTGTGCGGTGCCTGTGGCCAACTAGGGTGATCGCACCTTCGGCGCAGATTGTACCGAGGAATTGTGGGACGATACGCTGCGCATCAATTTAACGGGCACATTTATCGGCTGCCGGGAAGCGATCGGGCGCATGCGTCCGCGAAAAAGGGGCGTGGTCCTCAACATGTCTTCTCAATCGGGGAAGAAGGGAAGCTCCCATTATGCGGCTTACTGCGCCAGCAAGTTCGGGATTATCGGCCTTACCCAATCCCTGGCCGTTGAGTTTGCCTCCTCCGGAATCCGGGTAAATGCCTTGTGCCCGGGCGTTGTAATGACGCCCCTCTGGAGGGCTATGAAGGAGGATTACGCCTCGAAACGGGGAATAAAAACCGAAGAGGTGATCCCTTATCTTGAAAAGAGAATACCGATGGGAAGATTGTGTACACCCGGGGACATTGCCGGTGTGGCTGTTTTTCTGGCAAGTGATGAGTCGGCCTACATCACCGGCGAGGCGATAAATATTTCAGGAGGGCAGGTGATGTCATGAGCAGGATCTATATCGACAAAAACGGACATCCTCTTAACAGGGAAACGGTGCAGAAGATCCCTCCGGAAAAGCTTCGAGATTACACGGATATCCCAATCAATATATTGCCGACTCATGCCGCCCTGTACGAAGCCATTGCCGAGATAATGATCGAAACCATCGTTTCAAAAAAAGGAAAAAAGACAACCATGATCCTGCCGGTCGGACCCACGGCACAGTATCCCTTGTTTGCGAAAAAGGTCAAGGAAAGACACATCGACTGCCGCAACCTGTTTACGTTCAACATGGATGAGTTTCTCGACAGAACGGGCCGGACGATTTCCGAAGATCATCCGCTGAGTTTCAAAGCGGAAATGATGGAAAAGCTTTTTAATCTGATACCGTCGGAACTGAAGATGCCCGCTGAGCAGATGTTTTTTCCTAGGCACGACAATATGGAGGTAATAGATCAGTTGTTTGACGAACATGCGCCGGATGGTGTGGACCTCTGTCTGGCGGGGGTTGGTCCTGAAGGACATTTTGCCTTTAATGAAAACCCCAACAGCGGCCACATCGATATTTCGGAGGAGGAGTTTCTGGCAGACCGGACCCATCTTGTTTCGGTGAGAAGCTCTACCGTCGACATGGACGCGCTGGTGGCTGGGTGCGGCGATCGTTCCGCAATACCTCCCTTTGCCGTTACCATCGGTCCCCGGGACGTGTTATCGGCCAAACGAATGGAGGTGATTCTGTTTGCGGGGAAGTTTCAACGCACCGCCCTGCGGGAAACCCTTTTTCGAGAGCCGACCATGGCCTTTCCCGGAAGCTATCTCAAGCTGAGGAGAAAAAAAGACGGCAGCCTGGAACCTCAGAATGTGACAGTCTGGGCGACTGAAGAGGAAGCAGGGCCCGTTACCTCGCAAACAATATAACTTCCGCACCCCACGAGCTGTCTTGGTCAGCTCCCCGGAGGTTCAACTCAAGAGCTGTTCTGCTCTCGCTTATAGATGCTCCTCTAAATAGCGCTCTTCATCCTCCTTGCTCCAGCGCTCCACCCTGGCAAGCGGGGCCGGCTGGATGTGAGGATAGAGTATCACTTTGCCCTGTACCTCGTTTTTTTCTATCATCTTCAGAACATCGACCGCATTTTCCAGACTTCCCACGCCGGCCACATAGTTGCCGGGATCGATCTCACCCCCGGCGATCGCGGTGAGCGTTTCCAGGTAATCATGAGGATCGCCCCCGGAAGAGCCCACCACCTTGATCTCATCGTAGTGGACCCGGATGTTGTCGAGTTCGAGAATGGAGTCCCCCCGTTTCAATCCGCCGAAAAGGTTGGCCACACCTCCGAAACCAAGCCAGGACAGTGCTCCATTCTGTACCGCCCGGATACCGACCGCCAGGATGACGTCGTCCGCCATTTTCCCCCCGGTAATGAACTCGAGCTCCTTTTTCACCGCATCAGGATGGAGGGCGTGCAGGTTTATCTTCTTTTCCGCAGCCTTTGCTCCCAACACTTTTTGCACCCAGTCCAGGTTCTCTCGGATCGGGTCTACCGCAATCAGGTGCTTCGGGCTGTAGCGCATGGCCAGCTCAACGTGGATCTTGCCCATGCTTCCCACGCCTACGACGATGCAGGTCCCTCCTTTCAGTATACCCAGCTTCGCATACCGGGGAGAATCGGGAGAATCCTTGAAGATATGAACATGCCGGGTCTGGGCGGAGACCACACAGGAGACCGGCTCTGCCATGGAAACCCCGAAATAGGGAATACCCTCAGCGGGTAGGGGAAGAAGGCACTTTCCTTCGAGAATCTCTTCCTGGATGAGGAAGTATTGGGCGAGCTGCCCGCCCAAAGTATATCCTACACCCATTTTCCGCATCCCCCGTGCGTTGTTGTGGTAGCGCTCCCTGTAGTTTATGGGGCTCACCTCTACGGCAGGCTGCACTCCGTAGCGTCTGCCCTCTGTAAAGCGGTCTCTGAGGTTCTCTCCCACTTTGACAAGGGTAAGGGAGCCCTCATCGCCCAGGATCAGTGGCCATTTGGCGGGATCCCATCCGTTGAGGTAGGTGTGCTCCGCACCCTGGGCTATGATTTTCAATATGGAGGTGCATACACCGGCCGCATCGACCCTGGCCAGAATCTGGTTCGGTCCCGGTTCCGGCACATCCACCTCCCGGACCGATACGTTTTCGAAGCCTTTGCCGCTCATCACCACCGCTTTCATCTTTTTGGGTAGTATTTCTGCAGCAGTATCGGTTTTGTATGACTGCAGCTTCGGCCCGCCGGCCATCTTTAACTGATTGTTTTCCATACCCTTGGTTACCTTCCGTAGGTTCCGTAAGATTTTGCCGTCTCGAACATCGTTACGATATTTTCCGGGGGAATATCGCCCTGCATGTGATTGGCAGAGGTGAGGATATAGGCCCCGCCTTTTCCGAACGTGTCGATACACCGTTTGACGTCCGCTGTCACATCATCTTTCGTACCGGGAAGGGCCTTTATCAAATCTACCCCGCCCATGAAGCTCATCCGGCCTCCAAACTCCTTCTTGACCGCCGCCCAATCCATTGCCTCCAATGGTTCCAACGGATTGAGGATGTCGATGCCGATATCGGCCAGGTCACCTATGATCTTGGTAATGGCTCCGTCGGAGTGAAAAGCGACGGGAAGATCGGTTCTGAACTCCTTGACGATTTTAACGATGCGGGCGAGCTCGGGGAGAATCAGCTCCTCGAAAGAAGTGGGAGAGATCATCAGGTCCGATGTTCCGCCGTAGTCATCACCGGGAATTTCGAAGAAATCGAGATCTTTTCCTGTTTTGTCGAGATATATTTCCTGGGTCCGGATAATGATATCGGTGCACTTTTTAATGATAGCCTTGCACACATCGGGCTCGGCGATCATATCCATATAGAAATCCTCCCTGCCCCGCATGACCGATGCCTGCTCGAAGGGACCGTAGGAGTTTACCGCCCGGGCGGCGATGGCTTTGTCCGGATACTGTTTCTTGAGATAGTCGATCCGTTCTTTCATCAGATCAAAATCGAGATACTTCTCAGGATCGGGCCATTCGAATGCCTCTACCTGTTCCGCGGTGGCTCCTTTTAAGGGCGGATCGACCGAGGTGATGTGCGGTCCGCTTCTCTGCCATTTTACGCCCCAGGCGTCCTTGCAGTTCGAGTCCATCCGCGCTCCCCCCAAATCGGTAAATCCGGACCAGATGTAGCGGACGTCGGTTTCGAGTATGTCCAATACCCGGTCGTCGTAGTAATTTGAATTCCTCGGCTTTTGTTTCCTGAATGGGGGGACCGGTTCGTCCAGGCCGAGGTGCTCGAGCATGTTGAAATAGGTGTCGTCGTTTAACGTATAGTAACTGCCCCACAGGGCGACCGGCACCCGGTCCGGTTCTTCCCTGTGAATGGCGGTCAATACCCGCTCTTTGGAGCTCATCGATTTCATGCAAAATACTCCCGTTTGAATGTGTGATATACGCTAAGGATCTCTTCTCCGATCGCTGACTCCGGATTTATCCCGGTTATCTCTTCGACTGCCCTGTCCACGCCGCCTTCGGCGATCATGCTCTGCAACCGCAGCGCCTCCTCGTCTTCGGAGCTGTCGTAGCACAGGGCTGCAGCACATATGGCCGCAATCCGTTTTGGATATACCCCCTGTCTCAAACAGAGGTTCAGACTCCCGATCAGTCTGTCATTAGGACCGAGTTTTCTGATCGGGTCTCTTCCCACCCTGGCGATGGTATCTTTCAACAACGGATTGCCGTAGCGGATATCGATGTCTTTGCGGAGATTCTGGTGATGTACACGATCGAGGTCATCCGGATAAAGATCCAAAAGCGCCTTGGAGCTTTCATCGAGAGCGCCGGAAAATACCGCATAGAACTCCTTGTCCGCGATGGTTTCATGTACAAAGGTGTAACGTTTGAGATTTCCGAGGTAGGCCAGGCCGGCGTGACCGAGATTGTAGACGAAGAGCTTCCGCTCCACCTCAGCCTTGAAGTTGCTTACCGGATAGAGCCCCTCGATTTCAGGTGGTTGCGCTCGATTGGCCTTACCGTCGAAGGCAAGATGATGGTAGGAGTCTGCGACGACGAGGAGCGGATTGTTCCTTTTCAATTCCGAATCCACCACAGGGACCATCCTGGCAATGGTGGTCCCCACAAAGCCGACCAGCTCATCCGCCCGCCCCCTTTCCTCTTTACTCAGGTTTGCATATACCGCTTCCTTGAGTCGGCGCGGCGCGTCCAGGATATTCTCGCACAGGTAGATATCCACCGGGTTCGCTCCGGTCTCTGTAGGACCTGCCTGGCTCTTATCCGAACCCGCCTGCAGTCGGTGCCGGATGCCATCGGCAAGCACCGGGGCGATAGAGCGCAAGTTTTTCACACCCACTGCTGTCGAGATCACATCTGCTTCTTCGATGCCACGAGCGACACCATCGTTATCAGAGGCAGCGACAGCCCGGATGTTGCTGATGGTCATGTCGATTTCCTGTTTTGAATAGGCATCGAGCAGTCTGAGGGGGTACTCTCCCGCTGCGTTGAGTCTATCTACCAAGTCGTGCCGTGCTTCGACAAAAATGGTCCTGTAGCCGGCTTCGAAGAAAAGCTGACCCATGAATCCCCGGCCGATATTACCCGCCCCGAATTGCAATGCGGTTTTCATATTCTTTCCTATAAAAAGTCAATATTTAATATACAAAGAGGCCGAAATCAGACAGGTGTTTGCGGACTACTCCACTACAGCCCGGATGCGGCGCACTCCGGCAGATGAGGATTGCTCCTTGACGATGCGGAAGCGGCCCAATTCGCCGGTGTGCTCGACGTGCGGCCCGCCGCAGACCTCCGCGGAAAAATCCCCTGCGAAGTAGACCTTGACCTGCTCCTCGTAGCGCTCCCCGAACAGGGCGATGGCGCCGCGCTCCTTCGCCTCCTGCAGGCTCATGGTCTCGAAATGAACCGGAAGGTCACGGCGGATCTGCTCGTTGACGATCTCCTCGACCTCGCGGATCTGCTCGTTGGTCATGGGTTCGGGATGGGAGAAGTCGAAGCGCAGCCGCTCTGAGGTGATGTTCGATCCCTTCTGCTCCACGTGATCCCCGAGCACCCGGCGCAGGGCCTGGTGCAGCAGGTGGGTGGCGGTGTGCAGCTTGCGGGTCTGTTCGCTCTGGTCGGCCAGACCGCCTTTGAAGGTCTTCTCCGCGCCGCTTTTGGACAGCTGCTGGTGCTTCTTGAATGCCTCGTGGAACCCCTCGATATCCACGCTCATCTCATGTTCTGCCGCCAGTTCCTGGGTCAGCTCGATGGGAAAGCCGTAGGTGTCGTACAGACGGAAGGCGACGCGGCCCGGAACGACACGCCTGGGATTGCTCAGCAGATTGGGCAGCATCTTCTCGAGCTCGTGCTCCCCCTTCTGCAGGGTCTGGAGAAACTTGGCCTCTTCTCTGGCCAGCTCATCCAGGATCGTTTTCCGATTGCGCTCCAGCTCGGGATAGGCCTCTTTTTGGGCTTCGATGCAGGCCTGTGCCGGCGCGGAGAGGAAGTCCCGCTCGATGCCCAGCTTGCGGGCGTGGCGGATAGCCCGGCGGATCAGCCGCCGCAGGATGTAGCCCTGGCCCAGATTCGAGGGTTTCACCCCCTTATCGTCCCCCAGGATGAAGGTGGCCGAGCGTATGTGGTCGGTGATGATTCGGATCGAGCGGTCGGACTCGCCGCCGGTTCCATTCGCGCCGTAGCGCGTGCCGCTGATCTCCTGGACTGCCCGGATGATCGGCACGAAGGTTTCGATCTCGTAGACGTTCTTCTTGCCTTGAAGCATGGTGCAGGTACGCTCCACGCCCATGCCGGTATCCACGGTCTTCTGCTCCAAGGGCAGATAGCTTCCCTCGACGGTCTTGTCGTACTGCATGAACACGTCATTCCAAACCTCGAAGTACTTGCCGCAGGAGCAGCCGGGTTTGCAGTCCGGACCGCAGGGATCGATGCCCGTGTCGATGAACATCTCCGTATCCGGGCCGCAGGGACCGGTCTGTCCGGCCGGGCCCCACCAGTTGTCCTTCCGTCCAAAGAAGTAGATGCGCTCATCCGGGATGCCGATACGCCTCCAGATCGAGGCCGCCTCCTCATCGGCGGGCACCTCCTCATCCCCGGCAAACACGGTCACCGACAGGCTCCTGGGGTCGAAGCCCAGCCACTGCGGAGAGGTGAGGAACTCGTAGCTCAGGCGGATCGCCTCCTCCTTGAAGTAGTCACCCAGAGACCAGTTGCCCAGCATCTCGAAGAAGGTCAGGTGGGAGGGGTCCCCCACCTCGTCGATGTCTCCGGTGCGGATGCACTTCTGCACGTCCACCAGGCGTCTGCCCGCCGGGTGGGGTTCTCCCAGGATGTAGGGCACCAGGGGATGCATCCCCGCGGTGGTGAACAGCACGGTGGGATCGTTCTCCGGGATCAGGGAGCTCCCCGAGATCTCAACGTGCCCGTTAGTTATGAAAAACTCTATATATTTCTTCTTCAGCTCGCCCGTTGTCATGGGACTGATACTATGGGGGAGCGGAGGGAATGTCAATAAAGGGTGGACCGACGATCCCTGTCGAACAATAGTAATGCTATCCCAATCTATGGAGGCCGCCCGCATGAACCGCTACGCAGAGCTACCGCAGCGTTTCTCGCTCTGCTGCTGCTGGTGAATCTCAAACCCGGGTGGGGCTATCTCGTCGACCGGTCGGGCATTAGCGCCGTTGTCAATGCCTGTGCAAATCGCTGGTCTTCGCAAGCTAGAATATCGTTTTCAAGGCGATCTTCAACTGGCTGAACAGCCTCGACGAAACCGTGCTTTTCACGGACTTGGCTTCCAGCAGGGCTTTGTCGGCGAGCTGAAATGAGCGTTCCTTGTTTTCGTAGATCTCGATGCTCTGTTCCATTGGGTCGACCACCCAGTACTCCCGTACGCCGGATGACTCATACACGCGCATCTTGGCCTTCAGGTCGTAGTAGGCTGTGGAGGGAGACAGGATCTCTACGATCAGATCCGGTGCTCCTTCTATGCGTTGCTCTCCGATGATGCCCAGACGGTCTTTGCTGATAAACAGAATATCCGGCTGGTAGGTCTCGGTCTCGGACAGGTAGACGTCGATGGGGGCGTGCAGGACCTCTCCCAGTCCGTTTTCCTCCAGTTTTTGCAATTCCTTCTCAAGTTTGATGGAAATTCTTTGATGGTAGGGGGTCGGAGCAGGTGTCATGACGAGATCTCCGTTTATCAGTTGATAGGGCGCGCCCTCCGGCAACTCCTGGTAGTCCTTGTAGGTGTATCGTCTTTTTTCGGTCGAAAGCATGACAGCTATATTATCCGCGACTTTGGATTAACTTTCAAGGCGGCGGGGGATGGCGGGTGCGATCGTGGCGGGTCGATTGCAGCCGTCGAGGTACGTTGGGCTGCTACATCTCCTCGAACTGGGTGTCGTCTTGCAGGAACTCGGTGAACACGTAGACGATCGCCCCGGATTTGCGGACCCGGATATCGGCGAAGCCGCCGGAGACCAGCTGTTCCAGGGCTTTCTTGGCCTCCTCGAGCGGAATGTCCGCCTCCAGGGCGATTTCTCCGGGAGTGGCCACGCCTCCGTTTTTCTTGGCTGTTCGCAGGATGACCTTTTCCAGAGATTCCCTTGGACCCGGGTCCACCCTCCGTTCGAAGATGTGGAAATCCGGATCAGAGGACAGGACGTTCCGATACCCCAGCTTCAGGTTTTCATCCCGCACCATGGTGGGTATATAGAAAAGATCGAACAGCGCGCCGATGCCGGCCAGGCCACCTGTGAACAGCCAGAGCAGACCCGTGCCGAAGCGACCCAGGTAGAACCTGTGAAATCCAAGAACCCCGAATCCAGAGATAAGCCAGAGAAAATAGGCAATAGAGTTTTTATACAAATCGACCTCCTGATTTCCCGTTAACCGCAAACCATTGATACCACGTTTGTGCCGGATCCTCAAGGCCGGACCGTCGTCCCGGCGCGGCCATTGGATCGGGCGGGGGATCGGCCCGATCAACAACCCGGTAGCGGCCTTCTCCAAACCGCCCTCTCTACGGTACAGTGGGTGTCATGCAGGACATACGAGCCGTAATCTTCGATCTGGACGGGGTACTGGCGGATTCCGAAGGCCTACACATCCTGGCCTGGGAGGAGATTGCCCGGGAGTATCGGTTGCCCGAGGATCGCCTGCCCCTGCACGACTGGATCGGCTACCCGGATACGGAGATCGTCAAGGATGTGGTCCGGGATCATGGTTTGTCGGTCACTCCCGAGCATCTGCTCGAGCACAAGCGCCGGATCTTTCGGCGGCTGATCGCCGAGAAGCTCGAACCCATCCCGGGCTCTGTACAGGCATTGTCCGAGCTGGATTCGCTTCCCCTGGGAGTGGCCACCTCCAGCTCCCGATCCGAAGCCGAGCCGATGCTGCGGATCATGGGCATTACAGACCGCTTCCGCGCAATCGTCACCAGCGATGAGGTCAAGCACTCCAAACCGGAACCGGACAGCTACCTGCTGGCGGCGGAGCGCCTGGGCATCGCACCCGAATACTGTGTGGCGATCGAGGACTCGACCACCGGCGTGCAATCCGCACGACAGGCCGGAATGACAGTGCTGGCGGTTACCAACTCCCTGCCGGCGGAGCGGCTCACCACCGCCCACGAGATTTTTGGCTCTACCGCAGAGGCGGTTGAATGGATCAAGAACCGGGTAAATTTCTCCGCACTGAGAGAAACTCGCGAATAGAGTTGACAGCACTGAAACAAAGCAGCGGCTACTGAAGGTCTACCCGCTCGCCGTACTCCGGAATGTGGGGCTTCCAACCTTTTTCCCGTTCGATCTTGTCCGCCAAGACCCGGATCGCATCTGACTCCCCGTGGGTGAGGAACAGCAGGCGTGGTGGACGCTTCAGACCGCTGAGCCAGCGCAGCAGGGCGGGTTGATCCGCATGGGCGGAGAAACCGCTGATCATGCGGATATTGGCCCTGCGCCGCCACGTTTGCCCCAGGATGCGCACCTGCCTGGCCCCGCTGAGAATCTGCCGGCCCAGCGTGCCTTCGGCCTGATAGCCTACGAATAGGATTGTGCTCTCCTTGCGGTAGATATTGTGCACCAGGTGGTGTTTGATCCTGCCCCCCGTGCACATGCCCGACCCGGCGATGATGATCGAAGTGCCCCGGATGTGGTTGATGGCCTTGGACTGATCCACGGAACGGGTCATCTTCAATCCCGAGAAGCTGAAGGGGGAGTGACCCTTCTCCATCAGCTCCTGCATCGCATCATCGAACAGCTCGGGGTGGTCCTTGAAAACCTCGGTCACGCTGATGGCCATCGGGGAATCGACGAAAACCATCAGGTGTGGAATACGGCCGGCCTGCAGCAGCCGGTTGAGATGATACAGTACCTCCTGGGTCCGCTCCAGGGCAAAGCTGGGAATGAGCAGGTTGCCTCCGGCGCGGCGGGTCGTGTTGACCGCCTGAGCCAGAAGATCCTGAATCTCCCCGGGGTCCTCGTGAGTCCGGTCGCCGTAGGTAGATTCCATGATCAGGTAGTCCGCTTCGGCAAACACCGTGGGATCTTCGATGATCGGTTTGTCCCACTGGCCGATGTCGCCGGAAAACACGACGGATGTCCGCGCTCCGGATCCCCCGTCCAGCTCCAGGCGGATCATCGAAGATCCCAGGATGTGACCGGCCTCGAAAAAGGAAGCGGATATCCCGTTGGTGACGGGCGTGGGCGAATCGTAGCCCACGGCTCGCAGCAGGGGCAGGGTGCGCTCGGCATCCTCCTCGGTGTACAGGGGCTCCTCCGGGTGGGGCCCTTTCCGGTCCTCCCTCTCGTGGCGCCGGCGTTTGAACTCGGCGTCTTCCTCCTGGATGCGAGACGAGTCCAGCAGCACGATGCGGGTGATTTCCGCGGTGGCCGAGGTGCAGTAGATTGGACCGCCGAAACCCTCCCGTACCAGCTTGGGCAGCAGCCCGCAGTGATCCAGGTGGGCATGGGTCAGCAGCACCGCGTCGATCGACCCGGGATCCATGGCAAAGGGTTTCCAGTTGCGCTCTCTGTATTTTCGTTCCTGATACAGTCCGCAGTCCACTATAACCCGCCCCCCCCGATGTTCTACGAGGTAGCAGGAACCGGTTACGTTTTGGGCTGCGCCGAGGAAGCGGATGCTTGTATGGTTTTCCATGGTGTAGACCGTCCTTGCAGATGTTACGGATACAACCGGCTGATCGTGCGGGGGAAGGGGATGGCCTCCCGAATGTGATGGGTGCCGCAAAGCCAGGTCACTGTCCGCTCCAGGCCGATCCCGAAGCCCGAGTGCGGAACCGAGCCAAAGCGGCGCAGCTCCAAGTACCAGGTGTAGGCCTCCTCGGGGAGCTTCTCTTCGTGGATGCGGGCCAACAGCTTGTCGTGGTCATCCTCCCTCTGGGAGCCTCCGATGATCTCTCCATAGCCCTCAGGGGCCAGCAGATCGGCGCAGAGCACGGTTTCGGGATTGTCCGGGTTTTCCTTCATGTAGAAGGCCTTGGCCTTCTTCGGGTAGTTGAGAATGAACACGGGCTTCTCGTATCGATTGGACAACAGCGTCTCGTCTTCAGCCCCCAGATCGCTGCCCCACTCGATATTCTGCCCCTGCTGTTGCAGCCATTTCACAGCTTCTCCGTAATCGAGGCGTGGGAACGGGGGGGTGACAGCTTTCAGTTTTTCCACGTCCCGCTCGAGCGTCTTCAGCTCCCCGGGACAACGGGAGAGGATGTCCTCCACCAGGGTACAGATCATGTCCTCCTGCAGCTGCAGATTGCCGGCGTTGTCCAGATAGGCTACCTCCGCCTCGAGCATCCAAAACTCGGTCAGGTGGCGGCGGGTCTTGGACTTCTCGGCCCGAAAGGTCGGCCCGAAGTTGAACACCTTACCGAAGGCCATGCAGGCCGCTTCCAGGTACAGCTGTCCGGTTTGGGCCAGATAGGCGTTGCCCATATCGAAGTACGGCACCTCGAACAGGGTCCCGGCGTTCTCTCCGATCGAGCCGGTGAGAATCGGCGTGTCGATCAGGATGAAGCCACGGTTGTAGTAGAAGTTTCGAAGCGAGGCGATCGCCTCATGGCGGACCCTCAACAGAGCGCCGGGTAGATTCGAACGCAGCCAGAGGTGCCGTTTCTCCAGGAGGAAATCGATACCGTGCTCTTTTTTCGCTATCGGATAATCCTCCTCCGGATTCTGTATTACCGTCAGCCCGGTTACGGAAAGCTCATAGCCGCTGGGAGCACGCTCGTCTTTGCGAACCCCGCCGGTAACCAGCACGGAGGCTTCCATCTTCAGCGTTCCGATGGTGTCGAAACTCTGCGGATCACACTCGCCGGCAACGGCCACGCCCTGGATGCGCCCCGTTCCGTCCCGCAGCTGGAGGAAATGAATCTTCCCCTTGGAGCGCAGGTTGTACATCCAGCCGGCGATGCGGATCTCCTGATCTTCGTACCGGGCAATGTCGGCGATGCTCACGATGGGTGGGCTGCTCCCTCTCATTCGACGACCTTGTCTCCGTCTTTGATGATGCTGATTTCTCCCTTTTCCTTCTGCAGCTTGATATAATCCAGGAAATCGGCAACCGCCTTGTCCACCTCGGAGCGGAATACCGCGCCCAGATCTTCGCTCTCCGCGAGGATTGAAGCCCAACGGCGCGCCGAGAGGTTGCTCTTGATCCGGCCGACCTGTTTCTCGGTCAAGCCCTTGCACAGCAGGGCCAATTCATTGTCGGAAAAATCCCGCAGCACGGACTGAAGATCCTTGTCGCTGATCCGCAGCAGCACGTCCATGGTGAGCAGTTTCTTCTCGATCTCCTTGGCCAGGGCCGGCTCGCTCAGCTCCAGCTGCTCCATGATTTCCCGCTCGTTTGCGTACTTCATGTTGCGCAGGATCTCGGCCAATACCAACTGGCCGTCGATCTCCTGAGTAACGATCTGCCCCTGAGCTCGGATCTTCTCTTTGAGCGCGCCTTCGGCCTGGCGAAGGACCTCCGGGTTGATCTCCTTGAGCGTGGCCATTCGTTTGACGACCTGCAGCTGCAGCTCCTCGTCGAAGGAGTGGAGAATCTCGGCAGCCCGATCCGGAGACAGGTGCGGGAGAATCGCGGTGAGTACGGGCGCGGACTCGTCCTTCAGCAGCAGCCGAACCTGCTCGAAGTCCAGGTCCATCAGGAACGAGAAGGGATGAGGAGCGGTTCGATTCTTTAGTTTGTTGACAAGGGTGTTGGCCTTGTCCTCGTCGAAGGCTTTGCGCAGGATCGCCTCGGCCATGCTCAAGCCCCCCCGGGCCACCAGGTCCTGCGTCTTGATCAGGTAGCCGAACTCCTCGAGGATGTTGGTGGCCTCGGTCGCCTCGATCTTGTCGACCTGGGCGATCTCCTTGGTGATTCCGGCCACCTCTTCTTCATCCAGGTGCTTCATCACCCGGGCGGCCTCCTCCTTGCCGAGGAGCATGAGAAAGCGGGCCGCTTTCGAATAGCCCTTGTCACGAAGACTGTCTTTGACGTCCCTGGGATCCAAGGTCGGTTTATCCATGATGGGCCTATGATAGCATCCCGGTCCGGGGCGGGTCAATTCGCGTCGTCGATTCGGGTGATCAATTCGACAGATTCGCCGCGGGCTGACCGTCCAGCTCGAGGTACATGCTGTCGAGCAGCTCCGGAAGGGGCAGGGGCTGGTTGTATCGGAGTCTGCAGTTGTCTTGCCGGTTCAAGCCCGTGCCCAGGGATTGGTTGCCGATCAACTGCTCGGCCCGGGCCGGGTCTCTGTCGCCCTCGAGGATCTCGTGCATCTCTACCAGCACGGGCACGGTCTCATTCAGGGCGGTCTCCCAGAGCTCGGGAAAGCTCTCCTGGTGGCGCCATTCGTTATTGCAGGGATGGGTCCAGGTGTGATTCTCCACATTGAGAAAATCGATATCCTGCGGGATTTCGAAGGGATGAAACAAAGCCAGACGGCGGCGTTCTCCATGGTTACTGCGGTCCCTCTCAAAGGCCAGTCGCCTGTATTGGGGGTTCAGCGGATCGATGAAGGTATAGAAGCCCATGGAATCGATGTAGGCGTTTTCCACCCGCCGCCGATCCCTGGATTTGAAGTGGGTGTTCGGGTAGGTCTCGTTCAGACTTTTCACCAGGGTCTTGATGATCCCGTAGGGAAGCATGGCGCCGCAGTCCAGCAGGGGCAGCAGGCTGAACTCGCGGATGTTCAGACCCCGTTTGATCTTCAGCATCAGAACGTCGAGGATGCGCTCCAGGAAGATATGACAGCGATAGTAGCGTTCGCTTTCCTCCCGATCCGCTTCCACCCACCCGGAGTGGTAATCGATGAACGGGTGGGTTCTCTTGTCCAGGAAGGCGTGGGTGGTGAACCCGAGTACGTAGGCCTTGATCAGGGGAAGTCCTTCATACCCTTTCGCCTCGAGGCGGAGGAGTTCACGGATCATGTGGGTAACCAGCCGCCCGTATCCCTCCCGGTGGGCGTTTACCCCGAATTTCAATCCCGTTGGCCTGGTGCGCTGGTTGTGATAAAAAAAATCGGGGCCTTGAGCCCCAAAGCGGAAGATATTCCCCCGTTCACTGAGGATCGCTTCGGCCTTCCGGCCCAGGGCTTCCCTGAGAGAGTCTTCTGCAAACATCAAATGACAGATCTGTGACGGCATAGCTACTCTAAATAGTAATAACTAATTTCTTTATCGGCAATATTTTAGCTACATGCCAGCAGCTATCTACCAGCGCCGCGGCTGAAACGCGGAGACCTTGGATAACTCCTCGAACAACTGCCGTTCCCGGGCACTCAGGTGCTTCGGCACCTCGATACGGATGCGCACGTACAGGTCTCCGTGACCGCCGCTCTTTTTCGGAAAGCCCTTTCCTCTCAAACGCAGGCGTCGGCCGCTTTGGGTGCCGGGCTGCAGCTTGACCGAAGCCTTGCCGCCGATGATCGGCACTTCGATCCGCGATCCCAGGGCTGCCTCCCACGGGGTGACCGGCGCGTCCAGCTCCAGATCGGAACCGTTGAGACGGTATATGGGATGGGGAGCGATCCGTATCCGCAGGTACAGATCTCCTGGCGTTCCGCCCCCGGCAACCGGTGCGCCCTGTCCGCGCAGGCGCAGGCGCTGCCCGTCGGTCGTACCCGCGGGGATCTTGACCTCCAGGGTCTTGGCTTCCCCCGTCGGCCGGCCGCTGCTCGCGTCCCTGGATTCCAGGGTTACACTGCGCTTCGTGCCCCCGTAGGCTTCCTCCAGAGGAATTGTGATTTCCGCCTCCTGGTCCTGGCCTCGCAGGGTCCGGGCGCGGGTCCCGGCTTGTCCGCCGGCCGCACCGCCGAAACCGCCCATTCCTCCGCCGAACAGGGTCTCGAAGAAATCACTGAATCCGGAGAAGGGAGACTCCCCGAAACCGTCGAAGATCCGGAAAGAATATCCGTTTCCACCGGGCCGGGTACCAGAGCGGGCACGGGTACCCGTTCCGAAGTTGAAGAAATCCCAGCCTGGAGGCGGGGTGAAGTCCTGCCCCGCCTTCCAGTTGTCGCCGAGAGCATCGTAGCGTTTGCGTTTTTCCGGGTCCCTCAGGACTTCATAGGCTTCGCCTATGCGCTTGAACCTATCCTCCGCATCCGAGCTCTTGTTGATGTCCGGATGGTACTTGCGGGCCAATTTCCGGTAGGACCCATGTATCTGTTCCTGGGTCGCGTCTCTGGGGACCCCCAATGTTTCGTAGTAATCCTGATATTTAACCGCCATGCTTCAGGTACTAATTTACCTCTCCGAAAATTCAGCGTCAATCACGTCGTCGTCGTTCCTCTGTTCGGAGCCGTTTTCCGTGGCGGTTCCGGACTGATTTCCATGGCCATTGCCACCGTAAGACCGATAGGCTCCTTGACCTGTGTGCCCGGTTCCCGCGGAACCATAGCCGGCTGGTCCACCTGCACCGGCTTCGCCGCCCGTGCCTCCTCCCCGGCCATACGCCGAGGCGGAGATGTTGTACGAGGCCTGCTGCAGCTGCTCTTTCAACTCCCGCAGACGTTCCAGGGGAGCTTCCTCCCGGATCGCCCGGCGGATATCCGAAATCAGCTGCTCGCAATGAGCCCGCTCGTGGGACCGCACCTTGTCTCCCAGATCCTGCAGCGCCTTTTCCACCTGGTAGGCCAGGCCTTCGGCCTGGTTTCGTTCCTCCACGGTTTGCTTGCGCTGTTTGTCTTCAGCGGCGCTGGACTCGGCTTCCCGGACCATTCTGTCGATGTCGCTTTGATCCAGGCTGGTCGAGCCGCTGATGCTGATCTTCTGCTCCTTGCCGGTATCCTTGTCTTTCGCCGAAACGTTGAGTATCCCGTTGGCGTCGATATCGAAGGAGACCTCGATCTGAGGCACCCCACGGAGAGCCGATCGGATCCCTTCCAGTTTGAACTGACCCAGCGTCCGGTTGTCCCGGGCCATGGATCGTTCGCCCTGAAGCACCACGATATCCACGGCGGTCTGATTGTCGTCGGCCGTGGAGAATACCTCAGCACGCCGCGCCGGAATTGTGGTATTGCGCTCGATGACCCGGGTCATGACCCCGCCCAGGGTTTCCACGCCGAGGGACAGGGGGGTGACGTCCAGCAGGAGCACGTCCCGAACGTCCCCCTGGATGATACCGGCTTGAGCAGCCGCACCGATGGCGACCACCTCGTCGGGATTGACCGACATGTTGGGTTGTCTGCCTGCGGTGAGCTCTTTCACCAGTTCCTGAACCGCGGGGATGCGGGTGGAGCCCCCGACCAACACCAGCTCATCGATATCCTGTGCGCTCAATTTGGCATCGCCAAGGGCCTGTTTGACCGGACCCCGCGTGCGCTCCACCAGATGCCGGGTGAGCTGCTCGAACTGGGCGCGGGTGACGTTGATCATCAGATGCTTGGGACCGTTGGCGTCGGCGGTGATGAAGGGCAGATTGACAGTGGTCTGAGCCGTTGCGGACAGCTCGATCTTTGCTTTCTCCGCCGCCTCGTACAGCCGCTGCAGCGCCTGCCGATCCTTGCGGATGTCCACACCCTGTTCCTTCTTGAACTCGTCGGCCAGCCAGTCGGCCAGGGCTTTGTCGAAATCGTCGCCGCCGAGGTGGGTGTCTCCCGCAGTAGCCCGGACCTCGCACAGGCCGTCGCCGACCTCGAGAATCGACACGTCGAAAGTCCCGCCGCCCAGGTCGAAGACCATGATGGTCTCGTTCTTCTTCTTCTCCAACCCGTAGGCCAGAGCCGCGGCGGTGGGCTCGTTGATGATGCGCAGGACCTCCAGTCCGGCGATGCGGCCGGCGTCCCGGGTGGCCTGACGCTGGGCGTCGTTGAAGTAGGCCGGTACGGTGATCACCGCCTGCTTGATCTTTTCACCCAGATAGTTGGATGCGTCATCCACCAGCTTGCGCAGAACCTGGGCGGAGATCTCCTCGGGGGCGACCTGTTTGCCCCGGATATTGAAGCGGACCGCGTCGTTTGGGCCCGATTCGACCTTGTAGGGTACGATCTCGATCTCAGAAGCAACCTCGCTGTACTTGCGGCCGACGAAGCGCTTGGCCGAGAAGATGGTCCCCTCGGGATTGAGAACGGACTGGCGCTTGGCCAGCTGTCCTACCAGGCGCTCTCCCTCCTTGTTGTAGGCCACCACCGACGGGGTGGTGCGAGCGCCTTCGCTGTTGTGAACGACCACCGGTTTTCCGCCTTCCATGACGGCTACAACCGAGTTGGTGGTTCCTAAATCTATTCCTACTGCTTTTGCCATGATGTACTACCTCCTGTAAGCAGAGTATTTTCTTGATACCAATGATAATGCAAGTTCCATGCCAATCCTTTTGGTGACGGCCGAGTATAATTTATTACACCGTAGACATATGCAAACGTATATAAATGAATGTATAGTACATAACGGCTGGTGGGTTATTCTAACACACCCTGCAGTGTCCTTTTGTCATAGTGAGTTATTTTGACCCGATCGGGACTCGATGGAGGTGTAGTGTGGGCGGAAACATGAGGGAAGCAGAGACCCTCCCTGGAGTCGGACTGCCTGCGGCGGCGGATAAGGTTCAACACTTCTGATTTGCGT
>CAZPQC010000045.1:0-26929 GCA_964588525.1 uncultured Spirochaetaceae bacterium | reverse complement strand
ACCAGGACCCCCGTGCCGTCCTCATTGCGCAGTCCCCGTTTCACGGAGTATTTTTCATACAGCTCGAGGGGGATGCGGTTCATCTTCTCCGCGTTGCGGGTGAGCTCGTCGAGCAGGGTGGTATCGATCTTCAGATCGTGTTTCTCATCGCGGTTCATCTCTTTTCCTTAAAGTATGGAACGAATGTATAAAAAAAGTTCTAGCTGTATATTTATACGGAAATTAGATTATAGCGAAAATGTCGTGATGATACAATAGACCTATGGTTAGAATATTAAGTGAGGCAACAAGAGAGCTCACAAAGGTATTCCGAGACCCTGGAAGAGCAGGACCGCGGCGATGGCCAGAACCACGATCACGGTGATGTTGCGGATGAACAGAGCGCAGACCGCGGCCAGGATTCCTGCGCCGGCGGCCAGGGCGGGTCTTCCCGGCACGGCGCCGAGGATACCCGGAAAGATCAGAGCCCCAAGGGCGGCGTAGGGGAAAAGCTTCAACCATTTCTGAACCCAGGGAGGAAGGGTGAGCTGACTGGCAAAGAGGAAGGGGATCAGGCGGGGAATGTAGGTCACCAGGAACATCCCGGCCAACAGCAGCCAGATCATTCGTCGGTCTCCGCATCCGGGAGAAGCGTGCCCAGGGCGGACACGCCAAGGGTTGCGGCTATCAGCGCCCATCCCTCCGACAGTCCGGGAGCTAGGCGGGACAAACCCCAGGCGGTCAGGGCACTTGCCGCAGCGACCAGCGCAAACTGCCAGTGCCTGCGGGCCGAGGGAATCAGCAGGGCGATAAACAGGGCGTACAGACCGATACCCATTCCGTCGACGATTCTTACGGGAATCAGATCCGCGAACATCCCGCCCACGAAACTGCCGGTCAGCCAGGCCAGATATGCCATCAGGGCCATTATAAAAAAGCTCAAGACGCTTATGCTCTCGGGACCGGCATGGACACTGGCAACGACGAAGGTTTCATCGGTAACCCAGTAGCTCAAAGCCGCGGCTTTGGGCTTGGAACCTTCGATTTTCCTGGCAAGCACGGTGCTCATGAGAAAATGCCGGAAGTTCAAGATAAAGGTGGCAAGAACGATCTCGAATAAACCCACGCCGGAGGCGATCATCTTGACGGCTAGAAACTGGCTGGCCCCGGCGTACACCCAGGCGGACATCCCGGTCACCTCCGCAACGGACAGGCCCGCCTGCCTGCCCAGTATCCCGAAGGTGATGGCCACGGGCAGGTACCCCAAGGCGATGGGCGCTCCGTTGCTCAAACCCCAGCGGACTGCCTCGGCGCGCCCTACCGGGATTGTTCGCACTTTTCGCATATATTGGAGTCGTAGAAGAGAATTCGTCTGCCCGTAAGTTTCTCACCGCAGAGCCGACAGGTCAGGCGGAAGGGAAAGACCTGTTTTCTGAATCTGTACCCGACCAGGACCAGCGCAGCCAGCAGCGGCAGGAAGAGGATGTCCGGAAGTTCGAGGTACACTATAAGCACGGTTCCTACCATGAGTACCATAATCAGGATTGCGACGTACAAGGTCGCAAACCGCTTCTTCCGGGCGTGCTGCTGGTAGCGTCGCTGGAACATGTTCAGCACCAGAACGGCCAGAAGCAGGTAGAGGATATTTTCCGAGACGAATGTGGTGACCGTGTTGAGGATGCCGGTACTCTGCATCATGAAATCCCGAATTTCTCCCTGTACTCGGGGATGTCGACCATGGGGGGCCGTTCCTCCTCGAGGATGTTCAGAGGGACCTCTTCGAAAGCGTTGTTGTTCACCTGAAACTGCCGCAAGGTGGTGCTCAGTTCCGGCAGATTCCCCACGATGCCCAGGGCTTCGACCCTCTTGAGAAAGGTTTGCATGATGCCGAAGGCCATCTTCCCCAGATCCCGGGTGTGCTGATTGCGGTGAACCCTCCTGTCCAGATCGGTTTGGGCGATCGCCCCCAGACCCCAGCGGTGATACACGTCGATGAGGTGGGAGGTTTCCACCCCGTAGCCGATGGGGAAGGGGATCTTTTCCAGCACCTGCCTGCGTACCGCATATTCCCCGGACAGCGGTTGGATCAGAGCGGTCAGCTCCGGGAAGAAAAGGCTGAACAGGGGTCGGATCAGAATCTCCGTCACCCTGCCTCCGCCGGAGGGTCTGATCCCTTGAGACGAGGCCAGGGGTCTGTCGTAGAAGGCTTTTACGTAGTGGATCTCCGGCCGGAAGATCAAGGGAGCGACCAGGCCGTACACGAAACGGGGATGGATGTTCTTGATATCCGCGTCGATGTAGACGATGATATCCCCCTCCAGTTGATAGATCGCCTTCCAGAGATTCTCTCCCTTTCCCCGCTGCTCTCCATAGACCGGCAGAATGTCGCGGGACAGATAAACCTGGGCCCCGAAAGCCGCCGCCACTTCCCGGGTTTGATCGGAGGAGTCCGAATCGATCACGGCGATCTCATCGAGCAGGGGATATCGCTGCACGAGCTCGCTGGTGAAGATCACGACCTCCTTTCCAATCGTCTTTTCCTCGTTCAGGGTGGGGATGCAGAGGGAGATTTTCAGATTCTGTTTCTGTTTCTCCTGCACCAGGGCGCCGAGATCCCAGAAACTCGAATGATGAAAGGTGTTGGTGGTGAGCCAGGAATCAATCTGCACTGCAAAATCCTCTGTCAACGGCCAATAGTATCCCGATTAGCTGGGCCAGACCGGTGAAGATCGGCTCGATGCTGACCTCCTCCTCCGGTGTGTTCTGATGTTCCCCGTAGGTGATTCCGATGGTAATGGCGGGTATCTCGTGGCTGATGAAGGCCGACAGCTCGGAGGTGCTGGGGGACTTGCGGGGTTGAATATCCAGGGCGCCCATGATGCGCCGGGCTGCGCGGGCCAGGGGATGCTGATAGGTGATACCGCCGGGCCGTCGGCGGGCAAACACATCCAGAGTGATGTCGGCGCCGGTTTGGGAGGAGACCTCGGAAATGATGGCCTCCATCTGGTGAAAGATCTCCTCACCGACCTGTTCGCTCTCGGTGCGGATTTCGAAGCGGAGCACCGCATTGGTGGCTATGGTGTTGTAGGCCTGGCCGCCCATAATTGAACCCAGCACAATCGAGCTGCGGGGACGTCGGGGCAGGCGAATCTCCTGAATGTGATTGATCACCTCATTCATCGTCACGATCGCCCCGGTGGCGCCGAAGCGGGTCCAATCGTACTCCTCCGGTACCGAACAGACGATCTCGCCGCGATACATGCCGATTGAACTGTAGCTCAGTCGCCCCAGAGGGAAGCCCTCGATCCCGATCCCGACGGAAACGGGTATCTCCGAGTTGGAGAGAAAAAAACGAAGTCCCTCCAGGTCGCCCCGACCCAGGCTTCGGGAAGCCCCCATGAGCACGAGGTTGGACTGGAGCTGGATGTTCAACAACTCGAGCAATATCGGCAGGGTTACCACGACCGCTACCCCTAAAGCGTTATCCCCCACACCGGGACCGATGGCGGACTGAGGCTGCAGCGTGATCGTGTGATCCACCGTAGCGGCGTGCACCGTGTCCACGTGAGCCACAACCAGGATGTTCTGCTCCCCGCTGCGGCCGGGAAAGATGCCCAGGGCATTGCCCATCTCATCCGCGGAGGCGTTGTGCAGACCCGACTCCACGAAGCGGTTCTGGATGAACTCCACCCGCTGGAACTCGTCGAAGGTGGGGGAGGGGATCTCGCCGATCATCACCAGGTTCGCAAGAAGGATTTCCCGGGCGGCTTGACTGGCTTCCCGAACAAAGGGAAGCACCGTGAGGATATCCTCGAAGCTGTCCGCGACCCTGTTTTCTTGCTCGCTCGTTACATCCGCCATGGTCGGTAGTATTTTATTTCCGAAACTGCCTCAGGTTCAAGTGTGTGCGTCGGCAATCAGCTTCAGTAATCGTACAGCAGCCTCAGGTTCTCCAGATTTAGGAAGGCTCTCTGGACCTGCTCGCCTATGCTGCCCGCGGAGGGCCGGGGATCCGTAGCGTGGTTCGTGCGGGAGGCACCGTAACTTTCGAGGATCATCCGAAATCCGGCTGCATAGGCGGCGGCGCCGAAGCGCCTTTCAACCTCCCCGGCCGTGCGTATCCGCTGCTCCGCCGCCGGTGCGTTTCCGCGGGAAAGCAGATTCGCGATTCGCAAGAGGGTGTCACCGTTAGCCCGGCGGTAATCATGGATTGCCGCACCGCCGTCCGGGGCGATCGCCCGCAGCAGTTTTTCCTGAGCCTGGACGGGAAGGAAGGAGAAGTCCACGTGATCGTCCAGGGCCAGAGCATCGACCTCCGCCAGCAGTCGATCCTGCTCCGCCCGCGGGATCAGCGCTGACAGCTGCTCTATCTTGCCTCGGTAGGCTTCGACAAGAGAGGTGGCGTCAGGCAGGGGCACGCGGATCGTATCGTAGAAGTACGCGGGGTACTCCTCGAACAGATCCTTCAAACCTTTCAGAATGTCAAGATCTCTGGCCGCCAGCGGCAAGGACCAGATAAGGGAGTTGATAAACAGGTAGCCGAAGCCCTCCTGCACCGACGTCGAAAGGACCAGGTCACTGGCGGCTACCAGATCGTCGAAGCGCAGGCCTTCGCGCTCGATCGCCGAGCCGATTCCCCACAATCCGGGGCAGAGCCGGTCGGCAAACAGACGCCGCACCAGATCCGAGTAGCGCCTTTCGGAAACCGAAGTACCCGGAAGCGTAATCAGGATGTTCGCTTCTCGATCCAGGAGAAGGCAGAGCAGCAGCGCCTCCAGAACATTCTTCCGACGGATGGTTCGGATCGGGTAGAGCAGAAGCGGAGCCCGGGCGTCGAAGCGGGGAAATGCCTTGCCGAACAGTCTCTTCAGCGCGGGCCGGATCGGTTTGCCCGGCTCGGGATCCCGGCCCCGAAAAACAGGATTTTCCAGCAGGAACACGGCCCGGGCCGGGACACCCGCCGCCACCAGAATCTCCCTGTCCCTCCGGTTGAGAACGGCGTAGCGTACCCATGGGCTTACCGGGTAGGGATCCAGGCTCAAGGCCGCCTTCAGCAATCCGAGATTGCGGAAGCGGCCGCATTCGGGAAAGTCGTGGATCTGCAGGACGATGCGCTGAGGCCGGCCCGAGTGGATGATTTCGAGCAGAGCCTGGGTGAACACGACGTTCTTCCCCAGGTGATAGTTGTGAACCCACCATACTGAATCATCGGAGCCGAAGGCGCGGAGCAGCAGCTCGGCCAGTCGATTCGCCTGCCGGGCCACGCTTTTCTTGTGGTGATCCGCCTTCGTGTCGTTATACGACAGCTCATCCGCCTGTTGGCGATAGCCGATCTCCGGCATTTCCGTGCATTTGCCCCCCTGCCCTTCGATGTGCGCGCGGAACTCCCCGGGAATGGCACCGGCTACCAGTTCTATCGAACGGATCCCATCAAGGTGGGTGTGGAAAGCTTCTACGGCCTGACGGACCACGCTGCTTACCCCGCCCTTGAGGAAGTGGTAATGGAAGATTTTCAGCTCAACGCGATCGTTCACCGGGCTCTATCTTAGCGCGAATGGGGGAGCCCGCCCAGCCCGAAGGTGCCGGTACTCCGGCAGGCGCCCGCCTTCGGGAAATTACTCCCTGGCGATGAGCAGTGTCTTGGGGTCCAGTTTCAGGTGCAGATCCTCCGGCACCGGGGCATCGTGATCCTTTACCAGCTGCAGACGGATATACTTTTCTTCGGGTTTCAGGCAGATCAAGATGCCGAAGGTTTGAATCAGGTCTTTGAGCAGACCGGGGATTCCCGCCGCATCGTAGCTGGGCCGATCGTAGCCCAACGAGACGCTGAACCAGATTTCCAGTCCCTGCTCCACGGCAAATTCCCTCACCTGTTCGAGCTCGGCCCTGGTAACGGCGGAAAAATCGTAGGCGTCCACCACGATCGAGTCGGCGGCAAAGTGACCGTCCCGGATCATCGCGCGCAGCCTTCCGATCACCTGGGGCAGCCGAATGCTCGCCTGGTTGAAATTCATGATGATCCGCCGGTGGATCATCTCATCATGCACGGCCATTACCGATTCCAAATCGAATTTCTCCGCGATTTCCCGGAAAATATCCTCATACCAGTCCACGATATGTCTGGGATTGGTGGCAAAGGAAACATGGATGACCTGCTTGTTTTGCAGCAGCTGGTCCGTGGCGATGTGCACCAGGCAGGCGGTCTTGCCCACCCCCTGCCGGGCGGCTATGACACCGATATTGCCCTTGCCCAACCCGCCGTGGGTGGAGCGCTCGAGAATCCGCAGCGGGCTGCGGTCGTTCAATTCCTGCTTGATCATGAATTGTCTCCCGATTTCGCTTTCTGGTATTCGGATTTGAGGTTTTCCGCGATGCTGACGGGAACTTTCGCGTATCTGGAAAACTCCATCGAGAACTGGGCCTTGCCCTGGGTGATGGAGCGCAGCACCGTGGAGTAGCCGAACATTTCGCCTAACGGCACCTCCGCGTCTATCCGGGAGAGGCTTTCGTTTTCACTGGTGCTGACGATCGTTCCCCTTCGCTGATTGATGCTGGCGAACACGCCGCCCTGATACTCCGCCGGTCCTTCCACGGAGACCTTCATGATCGGTTCGAGGATTTCCGGTGAGGCCTTGGAGTAGGCGCTCCGGAAGGCGCCGATCGCGGCCTGCTGGAAGGCCAGGTCCGAAGAGTCCACAGAGTGGGCCGTTCCGTCGTTGATCCGTACGCTGACGCCCACGATCGGAAAGCCGATCAACGAGCCCTTCTCCAGGCAGCTGGCGAATCCCTTGTCACAGGCCGGAATGTACTCCGTCGGAATCGCTGCGCCCTTTACCTCATTGATGAACTGGTAATCGCCGTTCGCATTAGGTTCCAACCGGCCGGCCACCCTGGCGTACTGTCCGGCTCCGCCGGTTTGCTTCTTGTGGGTGTAGTCGAAGCTCGCCGGCTGGGAGATGGTCTCCCGATAGGCGACCTGGGGCATCCCCGTATCCACCTCCGCCCGATACTCCCGGCGAATTCGCTCCAGGTACACATCCAGATGCAGCTCCCCCATCCCGCTGATGATGGTCTGCTTGGATTCCGGATCGATGTGGGTTCTGAAGGTGGGATCCTCCTTGGAGAAGCGGTTCAACGCCTTGGAGAGAAGATCCTCGGATTTCTTTTCACGGGCCTTGACGGCCAGGGAGATTACCGGCTGGGGGACGTACATGCTGGTCATCGAGTAGTTCAAGCTTTTATCGGTAAAGGTGTCTCCGGAGGCACAGTCGATGCCGAACAGGGCCACGATATCCCCGCAGCAGGCCTCGCCGATCTCATCCATCTTGTCGGCGTGCATGCGCACCAGCCTGCCGATGCGGAACCTCTGGCGACTGCGGCTGTTGTACAGCTCATCTCCCTTTTTGACAGTTCCCTGATAGATGCGGATGTAGGTGAGCTGGCCGTACTGTCCGTCCTCCAGCTTGAAGGCCAGGGCTACGACGGGTCGGTCCGCCACCGGCTGCAGGGCGACCGGCTGCTCGCCAGAGTCCAAATCCAGAGCATGGTTCTGCACCTCTCCGGGTGCGGGGAGGAAACGGACCACCCCGTCCAGCAGAGCCCGCACGCCCATGTTGTGATAAGCCGAACCGAGAAAAACGGGGGTGAGCTCCTGGGCCAGGGTTCCCCGGCGGACCGCCGCGTAGATCATCTCCGGCGTTGCTTCCCCCTCCAGGTAGGCTTCTGCCAGCTCATCGGAAAACATGCTCGCCCCGTCGATCAGCTGTTCCCTCAAGTGCTCGGCCTGCTCGGCCAACTCTGCGGGGATGTCGGCGGATATGACAGTCTCGTTCATCGACCCTTCGTAATAGAGGGCTTTCATCTGCACCAGGTCCACGATGCCCTTGAACTCTCCCTCCAGCCCGATCGGCATCTGCATGAGCACGGCATTATGCCCCAGCCGTTCCCGGAGCTGTTCCTTGACCTTCAGAGGATTGGCCCCCACCCGGTCGCACTTGTTGACGAAGGCCAGCCGGGGGACATGATAGCGCTTAAGCTGCCGATCCACGGTGAGCGTCTGGGATTGCACGCCTCCGACGGCGCAGAGTACCAGAATCGCCCCGTCCAGAACCCGAAGGGCCCGCTCGACTTCGATAGTGAAATCCACGTGACCCGGAGTGTCGATGATGTTGATCTTGTGCTCTTTCCAGTCCACCTGAGTCGCTGCTGAGGCAATGGTGATTCCCCGTTCCCGTTCCAGCTCCATCGAATCCATCGTAGCCCCGCCGCCGTCCTTCCCGTGGACTTCCTGGACACGGTGGATTTTACGGCTGTAGAAGAGGATCCGTTCGGTCAGGGTTGTTTTTCCTGCGTCAATATGGGCGCTGATGCCCAGATTCCGCATTTTTTTGTTACCGTCAGCCATACTCTAGAGTCTCTGTATTCTCTCGTAATTCTAAAGATTTTCGCCGCTTGAAGGAATATCGAGCACAGGTCGGGCTAAAATAATAAGGGCCGTAGGAAAAGTCAAGGTCCGGTAAACGGGTAGCCCATCACTTTGGCGTAGACGAAATCCCGAATCTCGGGGTCGATCGTTTCACTTTCGCGCCGAAAACGTTCCGCGACGGAGGCAAAATCGAAGGTTCCATCCGGGACGAGGACCGGGGTCATCTTCATCCGCCCGCTGACCTCCCCATCGTCGACGCGCTTGTGATCGAAGCCCTCGCCCCGCCGCCAGGTCAGCGCCCGCTCCTCGCGTTCTTTGTCGTAGCAGAGCTGAAAGCCCGCAATCGAGGAGCTGTCTCCCTCGTACCAGAGGACCAGGTCGAAGTAGGAATCGGTGAACCACCGTCTTGGACCCTCTCCGGGTATCTGGCGGGGATTGGCGATTTCATTCAGCATGGAGGTAATCCCACCCGTAAATATAGCTCAAAATCGCAAAAACGACGCGTTCCGCTTTACTGATAAACGCCCCCTTGACCGACCGGGTGTAATTGTGTAATTTTCATGCCGAATATAGCATTAGCAGTGAGGTCAATGGCATGTACGCCCTGGTGGAGATAAAAGGAAAACAGTACAAGGCTGCGGAAGGATCGGTTCTCAAGGTCGATCGCTTCGACGCAGAGCCCGGTAATCAGGTGGAGTTCGACTCGGTGCTTCTCGTGTCGGATGAAGATAAGGTTCAGGTCGGCCAGCCCTACGTCAAAGGCGTTAAGGTCAAAGCCGTGGTAGAGGAGCACGGGAGGGACAAGAAGATCCTCGTGTTCAAATACAAGAAACGAAAAAACTACCGGCGTACTCGGGGACACCGGCAGCAGTTTTCCCTGCTTCGTGTCCAGGAAATCACGGGTGTTTGATTCCGTACTGCGGTGACCCAGGTCGAGATACGTTTGGATCACGGGGGAGCTCTTCGGGGATTTTCAGTTTCCGGACATGCCGGAAGCGGACCGAGGGGAGAAGACCTGGTGTGTGCCGCGGTGACCGTTCTGTTCAGGACGGCAGCCCGGCTTCTGCAGTTGCAGGGGGACATCACGATTCGGGGAGGGGTCTCGGAGAACGGCAGGATGGAGCTCCAGATCGAAGAACTGCCCGCCCCGCGGCGGCAGTGGCTGATCGGTCTGTCCGATTTTCTCATAAGGGGCGCCCGGGATCTGCAGGAAGAAAACCCGAAGGCGATAGCGTTGCGAGTGATTGAAGGAGAGGCTTGACAATGGCACATAAAAAAGGACAGGGCAGTTCGAGGAACGGAAGAGATTCGGCCGCCCAACGACTCGGTGTAAAGCGATTTGGAGGCCAGCAGGTAAAGGCCGGGGAAATCCTGGTTCGTCAACGGGGCACCAAATTCCACCCCGGACACAATGTGGGTCGGGGTAGGGATGACACTCTCTTCGCCCTATCCGAAGGCAAAGTGTTGTTCCACAAGAAGCAGGGGAGAAAGCTCGTCAGCATCGAAGCCTAAGCTGTCGTGGAGAGCAGATTCGTCGACGAGACGACCATTGAGGTTTGCTCCGGAAAGGGAGGCGACGGAGCGGTACATTTCCGAAGAGATAGGTACGTTCCCCGGGGTGGACCCGATGGCGGCGACGGCGGCGACGGCGGCGATGCGCTGTTCATCGTGCGTGCAAATCTAAAAACTCTTTCCCATCTCAAGATGAAGCGTTTGTTCCGGGGGGAGAACGGATTGCCCGGCAGAGGCCAGCGGAAGAGCGGGCGCCGTGGGGCCGACGTGGAGGTGCCCGTGCCTCCCGGAACCCTGATCAAGGACGCCGATACGGGAGCCCTGCTGCAGGATATGGCTTCCCCCTCCGAACCCTGGCTGTTCGCCCGGGGCGGCTGCGGAGGAAGGGGAAACTGGCATTTCAGATCCTCCACAAACCAGGCCCCCCGATTTGCGGAACCCGGCGGCAAGGGTATCTGCCGCCGGCTGCTGGTGGAATTGGCGCTGATCGCGGATGTCGGCCTCGTGGGGAAGCCGAATGCGGGAAAATCCACGCTGCTCTCCGTCTTGACGAACTCCCATCCCAAGATCGGCGCCTACCCCTTTACGACCAAGATCCCCAACATCGGTGTATGCACCGGCTACCAGAAGGAGTTCGTGCTGGCCGATATCCCCGGCATCATCGAGGGGGCATCCCGGGGCGCCGGTCTGGGCCTGCAGTTTCTGAAACACATAAGCAGAACGAACCTCGTCCTGTTCCTGATTGATCTTCACGACGAAGATCCTGCAAAAACCTATCAGATGCTGGAAGAGGAGCTGCATGCCTACAGCCCGGATCTCAGCGGGAAGCCGAGAATGGTGGTGGGGACGAAGATGGATCTTGCGGAAAGCGAAAACAGGCTAATTTCGCTCAAAGCCGCCGTGGATGATCAACCATGTCTCGGGATTTCAGCGGTTACCGGCTACGGAATACCCGAGTTGAGGGCGGCCCTGGAAAAAACGCTCGGGGTGACGGAAAAACAGTCGTGAGAATCGCCATCCTGGGGGGTACTTTCAATCCCGTGCACAAGGGGCATCTGAATATTGCCGCGGAGGTGAAATCCCGCTTCGGTTACCTGCGGATTGTTTTTATCCCGGCCAACATTCCCGCGCACAAAAAGATGGAGGTGGATGTCGGAGCCGGCCACCGGTTGAAGATGCTGGAGCTGGCCGTGACCGGGTACCCCGATTTCTTTGTTGACGATTGCGAGCTGCGGCGGGGCGGTACCTCATATACGATCGATACGGTACGGGAATTGTCTCGCACCTATCCGATAGAGGGGAAACCCGGGCTGATCATCGGTGATGATCTGGTTGAGGATTTCAAGACCTGGAGGGATGTCGGGCGGCTCGTGGAAATGGTAGAGCTGATCGTGGCTCACAGGCGGTCCCGGAAGAACCTGGTGATCGAGTATCCCTGCCGCTATGTAGATAATTCACTGTTTCCGATCTCTTCATCCCAGATCCGGGAAGCGCTGCAATCGGACGGCGCGTCCACGGACCGGGAGTCGGTACGGAACTGGCTGCCTCCGGATGTGTTCGATTATATTCAACGTCATGATCTGTACCGCTGAAGCGTTGGAGTGGCTGTTGAAGAGGGACCTGGGGCAGGAGCGGTTGGCTCACAGCCGCCGAGTCGCTGATCTGGCCGCCGACCTGTGCCTTACCTACGGGTTGGAAGGGCAGAAGGGAAGATTGTCGGGGCTGGCCCACGACTGGGCCCGGGACTTGCCCGCCGGGCGTGTGCGTGAGCTTGCGCTCCGCGACGGCCGGGGTGAATCGGTTCTGGAGGCGCAATACCCCGTGCTTTTCCACGGTCGGGCTGCCGCTGTCGGCCTGAGGGAGAAGCTCGGGGTCGAGGACCCGGAGATCCTGGAAGCTGTTGCCTGTCACGTCACCGGATGTCCCGGGATGGGGCTGCTCGCCAAGATCGTGTTTGTGGCGGATTTCCTCGAACCGGGACGAGGATTTTTACCTGAAGAGGTTCGGAAGGGAATGTTGAGGATGGATATCGACGAGATGACGCTCCGTGTATTGGAGGAGATCTTCGGTTATCTTCGCGGGAAACATCGACCGATCGCTCAGCCGGCATTGGAGCTATTCGAGGAGTTGAGGTGGAAATGATAAGAAGAAAACGAAAATGGGACAAGAGCATTGTGCTCCTCATTCTGATTGTTTTGGTGGTGGCGGCTGCAGGGGTTTTCGGATACTTCCAGCTGCGAACAGATCCGTTCACGGAAAAACTCAAGAGCGCAAGCCCGGTATCCGTGCTGTTCTGCCTGGGCGGAGATCAGGAGTACGGATTCTTCGAACTTTTTTTGTACCATCCGGAAACCAACCGGGGGGCGATCCTCTATATTCCGGGAAATGTGGGCATGATCATCGAATCGTTGAAGAAGGTCGACAGAATCGACGCACTGTACAACCGGGGGAATCTTGACCCGTTGATCGACAAGATCGAGGAGCTTGTAGGTATTGATATTCAATTTTACATCGATCTGCAGGATTCGGAACTGAGAAATCAGGTCGACCTGCTCGGCGGCCTCGAGCTGTTCATCCCCAACCCGGTCGATACCAACTCTGCCGGACGGCGCATATTTTTGCCCTCGGGCAGTGTGGTTCTGGATGGAGACAAGATCCGTGACTTCATTTCCTATCAGGAGGAGATGGAAAACGAGGTCGACTCGGTGGGGAGAAAGCAGAGGTTCCTTCAGTCTCTATTGAAGAGCATCGCCAACAGCGATCTGCTGGAGGAGAAAAGTGCGTATTTTGTATTTCGAGACAATATGGATACCAACCTGAGTCCTCGCGCCTTGAGCTCATTTGTGCTCGAGCTGAAAAAGCTCAACAATGAGAAGATCGTTTTTCAGCGAGTGTTGGGAAGTTCCCGAATCGTGGACGGGAAGGAATTGCTGTTTCCCCACTTTGACGGGCAGCTGCTCAAAGAGATCGTAAAACAGACAGTCGAGACGATCTCCAGCCAGGAACCGTTTGCAGAGGATGAATTGACAGTCGCCATCGAGGTGATGAACGGAACCAGTGTGGGGGGGCTGGCTCGGCGGGCGGCGAACGTATTCCAGAGTTTCGGCTATGACGTTGTTTCCGTGGCGAATGCCGACAACTCGGACTACCAGAAAACCGTTGTTCTGGACCGCAAGGGGAGGTTAGAGGTGGCCCAACGCGTTGCCGATTTGATCAGTTGCCAGCGGGTGTACTCCCGTCTGGAGGAAACGGGTGATATGACCGTAGATGTAACGATTATACTAGGAACGGACTTTGATGGAAGATACTGTAAAGAATGATGTGTTGGACATCGCCAGACTCTTGGAGGACCACCGGGCCGAGCAGGTCAGAGCCCTCTATATAGGAGAGATGAGCGACTGGACCGATTACTTCATCATCACCACGGTGCGTAGTGCCGCCCATTTGAAGGGGTTGCTGCGTCTGTTGAATGAGGCTTTGAGAGAAAAGTCCATCACCCCCTTCAGGTCCCGAAAAACCCACAGCAGGGAAACCGGTTGGGTTCTCATCGACTGTGGGCGTTTCGTCATCCATCTCATGGACAGGGAGCACAGGGAGTTTTACGAACTGGAAAAGCTGTGGTTCAATAATGAGTTGATTTATTCGTCGAAATCTTCGTAGTCTAGTTCATCCTCGTCGTAGTCTTCTTCTAATTCATCCTCTGCGAACTCTTCTTCTTCATCCTCGTCTTCGAACTCCTCTTCTTCCTCGAATTCATCCTCGTCGTAATCTTCTTCTAGTTCATCCTCTTCGAACTCTTCTTCTTCTTCTTCCTCGTCCTCGTCCTCGAACTCTTCCTCGTCTTCGAAGTCGTCTTCGTAGTCGTCCATATCGTCTTCGTCCTCGTAGAAATCCTCATCACCGTAGTCGTCGAAGTCTTCGTCACTTGCCTCGATCTGCGAAAGGGGAGAAGACACGGGCAGCAGCCGAGGTTCTTCAGAACTATGTAGACTCATTTCCACCTCCCACGTCGGAAATGCATTCACCCCAATCTATGATCAAGAATTAGAATATGTCAACTCTTTTTTGAGCAACTTCACAGATTTTTTATCCACCGCCGGCCCGCTCCCTGCCTTCGTTGACAGCGACGCCGCTTTCTGTGTATATTCCCCGCACGGAAGGAGGGGACTCAGGTGATCCTGAACGCCCCCGCCAAGGTGAACCTGCATCTGGAGATCAGGGGTTTGCAGCCTGACGGGTATCATGAAATCCTCTCCATCGTGCAATTTGTCCCGCTGTATGACAGGGTTCATGTCAGGTCTTTGAAAGAGAAGAACGCCTTTCGTTTTTATTGTGTTCCCCCGGTACCCGGCGGAAAGAACATCGCCATGGCGGCGGTGGAGAGATTCAAGGCGAGTTGCCGGCTCGAAGCCGGTGTAGAGGTACGGATCCAAAAGAGGATTCCCGCGGGCGCAGGTTTGGGTGGAGGGTCCAGCGATGCGGCGGCCGTCCTGGGCGGGCTCAATGAGCTGTTCGGCTATCCTCTGAACCCGGGGCAGCTACATGAGCTGGCCGCCGGACTGGGAAGCGACGTTTCATTTTTCCTCCATGGGCCCGCCGCTTTGATGTCCGGACGGGGCGACAAGATTCAGGATCTCGCGCCCAGGCGGGATTTCGTGCTGGTCTTGGTGTACCCGGGCTTCCCGATTTCCACTTCTGAGGCATACAGGTGGTTTGATGAAGATAAAGCGCGGGATCGGCGCACCTCCGCCCTCGAAGATCTCAAGGTCCAATTCGAAGAGAGAGCCCCGGATTCCTGGTCTTTTTTCAACTCCTTTCAATCAACGATTGAAAGCCGGTATCCTCTCATCGGAGAGATCATGAGGAAATTGGTAAAGTCAGGAGCCCACCTGGCTACCCTATCCGGCAGCGGTTCCTCCGTATTCGGAGTGTTCACAGATATCCAAGCGGCCCGATCCGGGTACAGACGCATGCGCCGCCGCTACCCCGGCGCGTGGTTGCTCGTACCCTTGCAAAGTGGAGGTTTCACAGATTAGAATGTAGATGCCCGCGGGGTACAGGAGGTCAGGAGGTGCACCATGGAGATTACGGACATTCGGATCAAGAAAGTCAGCACCGGGGGTAAGCTCAAGGCGTACGTTACGGTTACCTTTGACGACTGCTTTGTGGTACATAATCTGAAAATCATTTCTGGTAAAGCGGGAACCTTTATTGCGATGCCGAGTCGCAAAACCAAGACGGGGGAGTACAAGGATATTGCCCACCCGATCAATTCGGAGTTTCGCCACCGGATCCAAAGTGAAATCATCAGCGAGTATGAAAAGGTGCGAGACGAGCTCGAAGAGATGGAGGAGGCGGAGCCTTCAGAATCTGATGATTTAGAATCCGAACAAGAGCAGGGTTGAGGCACGGTTGATTCGCCGTCAACAGACGGCAGGTGGACTCTAAGTTTCTCAAGAAAAAACAACAATTGGGACGTAGGCAAGCGGTAAGCCACCGGTTTTTGGTACCGGCATTTCGCAGGTTCGAATCCTGCCGTCCCAGATACGAACAATTGCCTGAAAGGAGAGTGAGATATATGGAGCAGAAAACACTGGTGGCCCAATCGCGCAAAATTTTCGGAAGCGCCGATTCCCGCCGCCAGAGGCGAAACGGAAAGATCCCCGCCGTGATCTACGGGCACGCGGAACCCAAGGGATTGGTCATAGATGCCCACGAGTTCAACACGAAATTCATGACGATCTCCGAGAGTACGATTATCAACCTTCAGGTGGACGGAGACAGCCACGATGTGTTGATTAGAGATTATCAGGAGGATGCGATCTCCGGAGCCATCACGCACGTAGATTTCTATGAAATCGAGCGCGGGAAGGTTCTGCGAACGAACGTCGGTCTGCGCTTGGGCGGCGCGGCCGTCGGTGTTCGGGAAGGGGGCATCCTGGAAGGCTTCGTGCACGAGCTGGAGGTCGAGTGTCTGCCCAAGGATTTGCCCGAGGCTATCGATGTGGACATAACCAACCTCGAGATCGGGCACTCGCTTCACGTTCGCGACCTGGAAATTCCTTCGGGAGTGCAGGTACTCAACGCGCCGGATCAGGTCATCTGTACGATCGCCCACAAACGCATCGAGGTCGAAGAGGTGCCCGAAGAGCTCGAGGAGGAAGCCGCTCGAGAAGCGGAGGAAGCCGAAGGAGAGGCTGCAGAGGAGCAGGCCGAGGAGTAAGCCCTGGATCTCACCGTTATCGGATTGGGGAATCCGGGACAGAGGTACAGCGCCACCCGCCACAACGTGGGCTTCAGAACGGTAGATCTGCTGGCGTCGAGGTACCGGGGGACCTTCAAGAAACCTTTTCTCAAAAACTATCTCATCGCCCGAGCCGATCAGGCGAGCGGCCCTTTGTTCCTGGTAAAGCCCCTGACCTATATGAACAACTCCGGATCCATTTTCCCGGAGATCCTCACCCGTACCGGCGCCGATCTGCAGTCGATTCTGGTCGTGTGCGACACCATGGATCTGCCGGTCGGACAGTGCCGCTTGAAACGAAAGGGCTCGGCAGCCGGGCAGAAGGGGTTGGCCTCGATAATCCACCGGTTGGGCCGGCAGGACTTTCCGCGGCTGTACATCGGGATCGGGCGTCCGAATCGTCGAAGCCACGTGGTGGAGTACGTGCTCTCTGAACCGAAGGGAAAGGAAGCAGATGCCCTCGAGGAGGCGGTTCGTTATGCCGCCGACGGGGTGGCCCAGCTCCTGGAGGAGGGGCTGGAGAAGGTGATGAATGTCTTCAACAGACGATCAATGGACGGTTGAGCAGAGAGTTCTGCAATACCTCAGTCGATACGGGATATCCCCCGGCTCGGCCGTTCTGATCGCCCTCTCCGGCGGTCCGGATTCACTCTGTTTACTGTGCGTCCTGCACGGGCTCCGGGAGCGTCATCCCCTACGCTTGAGCGCCGCCTATCTCGACCATGGGATTCGCACCGTCCTCGAAAGGGAGGGGGAGCTGGAGTTCGTTCAGAGAACCTGCTCTGCGATGGGCATTGACCTGACCTGGGAGAGAATGCCGCAGGGGCTGCTGGAGAAGCGCTCTGCGGGCACGGGCAGGAGCCTGGAGGAGGTTGCCCGCCAGGTCCGATACGCATTTTTACGCGAAGCAGCGGCTCGAAAAGCCTGTGATTATATCGCACTCGGTCATACGGCGGATGATCAGATCGAGACCGTGGTGATGCGTTTCTTTCAGGGCGTCGGCTTGGGCGGGCTGCCGGGCATTCCACCCGCTCGGAAGGATCTTCTACGTCCCCTGATCGATTGCACCCGTGCCGAAATCCTGGACTACCTCTCCGGCCACGGTCTGGCCTACATAACGGACTCTACAAATCGGGACAAACGGTATCTACGGAACGCGGTGCGCTCCGAGCTGCTGCCCGTGGTTGAGCGGATCTTCCCGGGTTTCCGGGGCAGCGTGCTTTCCCTATCCAAAAAGCTCGCGGATTTAAGGAACTACGTCGACTCGGAGAGTCGGCGGCGATTGCGCTGGAAACGAGTGGGGGAGGGGTACAGCATCCCGGGAAGACACTTCCTGGCCGCTCCCGGTCTGCTGCGACTGGTTTCCGTCACCAGACTGCTCAACACCCTGGCCGCAGACAGCACCCGGGTGCCCTACAGGTTCCTCTCTCAGATCCAGGAGGACGACATCCTGCTTTCAAGGCGGGTCGTGCTTTCGGGGTACGGAATCCGCCTGTACTGGCGGGCTGAGCAGCTGATCTTGGCTGCGGATGTTGTCGGACATACCGAAAAAGGTTATTTTATAGAAGAAATAGATGCCGGCAGGGTTTTCGTGCCCGAAGCCGGTTTGTTTTTCGAGCTCGGTTCCCTGGTCCGGGACACCGACCGTTTCGTGTTTCGTTCCTCCAGGACCGGGGATAGCATCAATCTCCAAGGCGGAAGCAAAACCGTCAAGAAATTGTTTGCCCGGTGGCGGGTAGCGAGATCGGAGAGCTGGAAGATTCCGATCGTGGAAACCACAGCCGGGATCATTGCGGTTCTGGGCGGTCTGTTTGGGTACCGGGACAGTTTTCAATCCGGCTTGCCTGATGAGCAGGGAAAAGCGTTAAAGAGAATGGTTCACAGATACGATGTGGAGGTAGAGTGAACGGCGACAACAAGAACAACAAGGGGGGGCCGCAAGGAGGTCCGCCCCGGTTGCAATTCAACAACAGAATTGCCCTAATTTCCCTGCTGGTTCTCGTGGTGATATTCATCCTGTTCTTCATGTACAGCGACCGCGGGACGAGCCAGGAGATTCCCTATTCGGTGTTCCTGAACTACGTGGATCAGGGTTTGGTCGAATCGGTCAAGATCGTGGACAACACCGAAGTTCAGGGTTCGCTGCAGAGTCAAACCGGTCAGATGAATACCTTCCGGACCACGATTCCCTATCCCGACGCCACCCTGATGGATAGACTGTTGGAGAAGAACATCCGGGTGACAGGGGGGCCCAAGACCGTATCACCTTTCAGGATTTTTATCGATTTCCTGCCCTGGATTCTCATGATCGTGTTCATCTGGTTCATGTTCCGCCAGGTTCAGGGCAGCGGCAACCGGGCCTTCAACTTCGGCAAGAGCCGGGCCAAACAGTACCTGGATACCGGGAAAAAGACCACCTTCAATGACGTGGCCGGGCAGGAGGAGGCCAAGTACGAGCTCCAGGAAGTTGTAGAGTTCTTGAAAAGCCCGCAAAAGTTCTCCAAGCTCGGAGCCAAAATCCCCAAAGGGGTGCTTCTGGTGGGAATGCCCGGAACCGGAAAGACGCTGATGGCCAAGGCCATAGCCGGAGAGGCGGATGTAGCCTTCTTTCACATGTCCGGTTCCGATTTCGTGGAGATGTTCGTAGGCGTGGGCGCCAGTCGTGTTCGGGACCTGTTTGAGCAGGGCCGCAAGAGTGCGCCCTGCATCCTGTTCATCGACGAGCTGGACGCCGTGGGGCGGGTCCGCGGCGCCGGCTACGGAGGCGGACATGACGAGCGCGAACAGACTCTGAACCAGATGCTCGTGGAGATGGACGGTTTTGACACCAAGGACGGTGTGATCATCGTGGCGGCAACCAACCGCCCGGATGTGCTGGATCCGGCGCTGCTCAGACCCGGGCGCTTCGACAGGCAGGTGGTGATCGATATGCCGGACACCAGGGAGCGGGAAAAGATCCTGAAGATCCATTGCCGCAACATACCACTGGACGAGGATGTGGATCTAAACCGGGTGGCCCGGGCTACTCCGGGATCCTCGGGCGCGGATCTGGCCAATCTGGTCAATGAGGCGGCCCTCTACGGAGCCAGGCGCAACAAGCAAAAGGTGAACATGGAGGATTTCGAGGACGCCCGGGACAAGACCATGATGGGGATAGCCCGAAAGTCCAAGGTCATTCCCCCGAAGGTGCGGCGGATGACCGCCTATCATGAGGCCGGTCACGCCCTTCTGCACTACTATCTGAAAAATGCAGATCCACTGCACAAGGTTACCATCGTACCCCACGGACAGGCGCTGGGCGTCGCCTTTTCCCTGCCGGAATCCGACACCTACTCCCGCAGCGAGGGCTGGCTGCACGATCGGATCACGATCACCATGGGCGGCTACGCTGCCGAAGATATCATCTTCCAGGAAAACACCACGGGGGCGCAGAACGACATCGATCAGGCCACCGAGATCGCCCGACGTATGGTGTGCGAGTGGGGAATGTCGAAGTCTCTCGGACCGATCGCCTTCGGACAAAAGGAGGAACCGATTTTCCTGGGCAAGGAAATCGCCCGTCATAGAGATTACTCGAATGAAACGGCCGAGCAGATCGACAGGGAGATCCGAAGCATCGTGGAAACCAGCTTGAAAAACGCCAAGGATCTGCTGACCGAGCACGAAGACCATCTGGAGCTGCTGGCCACGACCCTGGTGGAGAAAGAAACTCTCGATGACGCGCAAATTCGGGAGCTGCTGGGTTTGCCGGCCAGAAAGAAGATGGAAGAGTAAGAAACGTTCGTGAATTGAGGCGCTAACGAGTATAGACTCTTTTGTGGAGTACAGCTGGAGGAATCAGCTAGGGAAACTATGGAAAGCAGCCGGAGGACACTGCGTATCGGCAGTCTGTCCTGGATCTTTTTCTCTCTTTTTCTCCTCATCGGAATGGAAATCGTCGCCCAGGAATCATTCAACCAGTCAGCCGAGTTCAGGATCGCCAACGGGTACTTTCGGCAGGCTGAAGCGTTGTACCGGGAAGGACGATACGACTCCGCCGCACAGCTGCTCGAAGCGTCTTTGGAGTTTTTTCCCGATTATTCGGAGAGCGCCTATCTGCGTGCCCGGTTGTATCTCCGAGAGCAGGAAACCACCTGGAGGGCGATCGACTATCTCGAGGCGGCCGTGCAGTCCGACACCTGGACGGAAACCGAACCGTTGACCGGGGCGGCGGAGCTGATCCGTGTCTACGTGCGCACCGGCCGCTACCAGGATGCCCGGCGGTTGTTTGCTGCGACTGAGGAGACGGGGCTGGGGGGCAGAGGCAATCCAGACCTGAGTGCTCTGTGGGCGAGAACATTAATCGGTCTTAAGGAGTTGGCTCAGGCCCAAACCTTCCTAGCGGAGGCGGTTCGCCGCTTCCCGCAGTCACCGCAACTGTACATCCTGCTTGCAGAGGTGCTGACCCGGCGGGGGAACCGGGCCGCCGCCGGGGATGCCCTGCAACGGGGGATCAGAGAGATCCCCGGAGAGGCGGAGCTCGTGTATCAGCTGGCCGCCCTGGAGAGGGATCCCGAAAAACGTCGCGGGCTGGTCGAAGCTTATCTCCAGGCCGGCGGAAACGATCCTGGAGCGGCCCTACTGGCGATACCGGGCGGAGGCCGGGATCGGGAACGCTTCATCGATCTGTTCTTCCGTCTCGGGGGAAACACCAGGATCGGCTACCTCGATTCGCTGCGGGACTCGCTAGGCGCGGAGGAGATCTCCGAACGAACCGGGGGTTACACGGGATCGAGGATCAGAGACGAGAACCGCGACGGATACTACGAACAGCGCTACGAGTACCAGGAGGGGATCTTGACCCGGTGGATCTCCGACCGGGATCAGAATGGAATTGCCGAAGCGATTGTTGATTTCAAAGACGGTATACCCGGCGTTGTGACACTGAGCAGCGGGGACAGCTCTGCGAAGCTCACCTACAGGTACAGCGAATACCCCTTCTTGGACTCCGCCGCCTTTGCCGCCGGCAGCTCACTCAGGGAATACCGGATGGTTCCGTATACCGTACGCCGGCCGGCCTTCGTCTCGATCTCGGGCGGGCAGTTTGCTCTGGAGCTCCACCCCGACCTGAACGCCGGTGAGGATTGGATACGGCAAAACGCCTATCAGAGGGCGGAGTATTCGGGAAACGAGCCTTTTCCCGCGCGCAGGGTCCAGCTCCTGGAAGGTCGTACCATGCGAGTCGATGAGCTGCCCGATTCTTTGGGCAACTTCACCCGCACGATTTTCTATGCAGCTTCGATGCCCGTGGAAGGAATCAGGGATCTGGATGGGGATGGAAAGCCTGAGATTCGTGAGGAGTTCCGGAACGGCCGGTTGTGGAAAATAACCTTGGATCAAGATGGTGACGGAGTGAAAGAGTTCGAACAGATATTTGAAAGCGATTCCTATCGAATGTATTGGGATTACAACGAGGACGGATTGTTCGACAGCCGGGAGTTCATGGGTTCCGACGGAACGCCGATCCGCGGCTTCTCGTCACTGCTGAACGGAGCCTACGATTTGATAGAATCCGCGGGGGATCTGCGGTGAAGCGCACCTTGCTCCTCCTCTCGGGTCTGGTCGTATTGGCCTGCTCGAGCATGCAGAGCAACCTTTCTCCTGAGCAGGCGCAGGAGCTGGATTCTGTGCGGCTCGATTCGATCCGGTCAAAGATCGATGACAATCGGCTTGCCGAGGCGTATCAGGATATCTCCTTTTTGAAGAGGGATCCGGACGATGATATTCCGAACTCGGAACTGGAGCAGCTGTCCGAACGGGTCACTGAGCGCATGGCAGCCGAATTCGAGGAGCGCATCGATCAGCGAGACTACGTTCAAGCCTTCAGGCACTACCTGTCACTGGCAGGCATAGGGAAAGAGGATCTGGTTCCGGATTGGTCCTACCTTGAGCTTCTGCAAGCTTTGGCACAGTCCAGCTATGAGGCTGGAGACAAGCCCCTGGCCTTCTACTACGCTCAGCGGGCCCTTGCCGAGGGGGCAGGGGGCGAACAGCTGCTTGGCCTGCTCCTTGATCTGTCTCGGGAGCTGGAAAACGCGGCCGTGTATGAAACGGCTGTCCGGGAGTTCAAACTACAGGAACTCGAACTGCCTGAGGAGCGGGCCAGCCCCGAGGTACGTGCGCCTTCGGTGGATCGGATGGTGAGCGGAACCGTGACCATTTGGGTGAATCGGGGCATCAAGATAGAGGGGGGCATGGGTTACCCCGATCGGGTTATCGGCAGTGGCTTCTTCATCGATGAACGGGGCTACCTGCTCACGAACTACCACGTGGTGGCCAGCGAGGTAGATCCCGAGTACGAGGGGTATTCCCGGCTCTACATCCGCCTTTCCGAGCGGGTGGAGGATAGGATCCCCGCCAAGGTGGTAGGATACGACCGAATTTTCGATCTGGCCCTGGTCAAGGCCGACGTCGATCCCCGGTTCATCTTCTCATACGGGGGCAGCGCCGATCTGAAAGTCGGTGGAAGGATCATTGCCATCGGATCTCCGGCGGGATTGGAAAATACGGTCACCTCGGGCATCGTTTCCGCCACGGGGCGAAGATTCCTGCAGATGGGGGATGCGATTCAGGTAGACGTGCCGATCAACTACGGAAACAGCGGCGGACCGCTTCTCGATGAAAGCGGAAAACTCGTCGGGATCGTTTTCGCCGGAATCGAGCAGTTCGAGGGAGTAAACTTCGCGATTCCCTTCGACTGGGTGGAGAAGATGCTTCCCCGGTTATACGCCGGCGAGGAGGCGGGACATCCGTGGTTGGGAGCGGCGGTCCAGGAAGTGGACAAGGGCCTGGAGGTCATCTATACGGTCCCCGACTCGCCGGTGTACAGAGCGGGATTACGGGAGGGGGATATCATCGAATCCCTGAACGGAGAAAGCTACACCAAGATCGGGGAGATCCAGGCGGCTCTTCTGGACTTGGACTATCCGGTACTGGTCACGCTTCGCTGGAAGCGGGAAGGAGAGTCTCTGCAGGGAGCGGTCAGTCTGGCCGAACGGCCGTACAGCCCTATCGAAGAGAGTCTGGAAAAGGATCTGCGGGACAATGTTCTCCTGCCTCTGTTCGGGATGAAGATCGAACGTACCAGCCGTTTCCTCTGGAGAGCCAACTATTCCGTGCGCAGGGTCCTGCCCGGGTCGATTGCCGACGAGACCGGTCTGTCCAAGGATGATCCCCTGAGCATCCAGGGGTGGGAGTTGGATACGGAGAACCGCTACGCCTTCTTGCGGATCTATGTGAAGAAGAGGAAATCCGGCTTTATGGAAAGCGTCGTACAGCTGGCGGCCTATCTGGAGACCGATATCTTTATATAGTTTTCGAAAAACAGTCACCGACTGTCGCTCAACGCAGTCCGGGTCCGTTGCAGGTACAGCGAGAGAAGCCTGGCATGCCCTTCGATTCTGGAGCGGTGCGGAGGGATCAGGGTTCGATCGGGGTCTACCTCGGGAAGAGAAAGATGCAGATACTCCACCGGAGCCAGGGCTCGGGCCAGTTCCCGGCCGGGTTCGGCGATCGATCGGACGACCTCGGATAAGAGCGCCTGTTCCTGCTCGCAGAAGCGCCGCACCGAATGAGAGTTGGGCCTCCGGCGAATCCCTGCGCTCGAATCCGCCCCGGCCTTTCCTGTTTCGGCGTCGGTGGTCCCGCTGCACAGGTCCCTCAACTCCCCGACCGTGTTGATCCGGCCTGCACCCACGGGCAGGCCTTCCGCTGACAGGTCGAAGCTTCGCGAGCTGTCCGTATTGACCGTGGAGAGCTGGCGGGCGTAGGAACGAAGAACCAGGTCGGTCATCAGTCGCTGCCCCCCCTTGTCCTGCAGCCACAGCCGCGGACGGGCCAGCAGAGTCTCGAAGGCTTTCATCCCGCACGGCTGGAGACGGGTGCAGTTCTGGAGCGTGGCCAGGTGAAACGGCGCACCCCGGGCGTGGGTTTGATTTCTCGGGTAGCTGAAATCCAGACCCGTGAACAGCACGGGGCCGGTGGTGATGGACAGAGCCGCCTCGACGGCGGATACGCCCACGGAGCCCCGGGGGGGCAGGGGAGAGGGCAGCAGAGAGGCGGATTCGAGCCTGTCGAAGAGGGACAGCGGGTGAAAGCGCGTCGAAAAAAAGAACAGTCGGGGGAACAGGCGCAGGCTCTGCGGATTCGAAGTCAGGTCGCAGAGCAGGGTGATTCGAGGATCTCTGCAGGGAAGAAAATCCTGCAACGTGTACAGCTGGGCGTCCAGCGTGAAGACCCAATCGGGAAGTAAAGCGGCTGCAGCCAAAACCGGCACGGCCGTGTCCACGGACAGGAGAATCACCTCTTCCCGTATCCGTTCGATCCAATCGAGGCTGCCCTCCAGAGAGGGACCGGCCCCGCAAACGAGAATCGGCAGGCTGGTGGCCAGATCCGCGATATCCCCCGCCGCGGGTAAATAGCGGAGGTTTGTGAACAGATTTTTCAGCCAAAGCTCGGCCATGGCCACCAGGGTCAACTTGTTCTGCCAGAAGAGGCGGATCTCCTCCTCCACGGCCTCGAGAAGCAGCCTGTAGGTCCGGCGGTGGAACTGATAGCCGCCGCTGAGGTGAAGCTGAACAACCCGGCGAAACCTCCAGGGACCCAACTGCCGGACGACCGCGGCCGCTTGATCGGGACGAGCCGTTCGGATGACCGTGAGGCGGGAACTTTCGGGCAGCGGCTGTGCCTGGGTTATCCCCAGCTTGAACAGACGCTCATCCGCCTCGATGCAGAGAATATGGCAGGAATCGGGAAGCTTTTCGAGCAGTTCGGCTAAACCATAACCCAGCCCCAGGGAGGGAATGAATACCAGGCTCCTGGGTTGAAGTTCGAGCCTCTCCACCCTGCGGACGGCGGCTCCCCGAGGGTCCCGGGGGGAATAGAGGGCTTTGCCCCTATAAGAAATCGTAAAGCCCCGTCCGGTATCGACCAGACTTGGCTCCGCCTCGGTCATTGCCTGGGGAAAACGTGCTCGTAGAAGGTCGCGTCGAAATTGTCCTGGATAAAATCCGGGTTGAGGAGGACGGTCTGGAGATCCTGCTCCAAGGACTGCTGCGCATAGTAGGCGTAGTAGTCACCCAAAAGATCCCGCTCCCGCTGCGGGGCTTCCCGTACATCGTCCAGTCGCAGCACGACCACCTGATCGTCCAGCAGAACGGGAGAAGACACCTCCCCCGGAGTCAGGGAGAAAGCCCGGAGAAAGAACTCCTCACTGTAGGCGGCGGAGGAGAGATTGATCTGTTCCAGGGGCGATCGCACGGGAGCCAGGAAGTAGAAGGACTGATAGTTGATGGGGAAGTAGTCGGTCAATCCGACCGAGTAATTCTCTTCCAGCGTAGCGCCGAGAAACCCGACGTCATCCACCCGTTCTCGGAAACTCTCAGCCTGGCTGAGGGTGTAGTCCTCTATGATTCCCTTCTCATACCTCATCACGTAGTCCCGGACGACCTGGCGGGTCTCCTCCACGTCGAAATCGGGTTCCAGTGCGGGGGTGTCGCAGCGAAAAATCACCCAACCGAAGCGGCTTTCCAGCACCGGTGAGATTTCGGTCTCCTCCAGCCGGAATATCGTCTCAACGGGCGCGCTGTCTTCGAAATCCGCCTCCAGGTCGTAGTAGTAGCGCCAGCCCATGTCGCCGCCCTTCTCCGCGTAGGCATCCGCGGAGTGAGCCCGGGCCAACTCTTCGAAGCTTCCGGTTCGATCGACCAGCTTGTTGCGGATCTCTCTTGCTTCCCGTTCGCTGGATTTGATCAGGATGCGGCTCAGCTTGATCCGCCGAAACCGTTCCCGGTTCTCTTCGGCATATTTGGTGATCTGCTCCTCCGGATAGCTTTCGAAGGGGAAGCTGACCAGACTGAAGCGTCTCTGTTCGTCGACCATTTGGGCCATGAACTGCCTTTCCTGCGGGCTTTCCCGCAAGCCCTGAAAAAAGTCCTCGAGGTACTGTTCGTGGACCAGCTGCTCCCGGTACAGCTTTTTGTAGGTCAGCTTCTGAACGCTGGGGGTGGCATTGTAGCGCTCAATGCTGAAGGTCCCGTCTATCGTATAGGGCCCCTGTTGGATCAGTGCGTCGTTCACCCTGTCCTCGGAGATCCATAGGCCGCTTGTGTCGGCTTCAGTCAGGATGGCGGTGTGCAGCACCGTTTGATCGAAGGCGGTGCGCCAGACTTGATAGGCCTTGACGGCCAGGTCTTCCTGTTCCCCGCTCTGGCGCAGCTGGTCGGCGATGGCGTCTTTGCGACGGGAGAAGTAGTTGTCGGGGAAAAACTCGATAGGAGTATTTTTATAGTAACCGAAAATGATTCGGCCGCCTCCACCGGATCGTGATATCGCCGGACCCCCGATAAAGGTTACTACGATCACGACCAGCAGCACGACACTGAAGGCGTACAGAAAGGGATGCGTCTCTCGCCGTTTCTGCGCGATGTTCCCGTCTTTCTGTTGGTGTCTGCGGGTCGCTCTTTGCATCTCTCTTGATGGCATGGTGTTTCCTTACTTCCAGGTTGTTGCGCAGGCTAGAAAATATCACCGAAATCCGGCGAATGTCAACGCGGAGCAAAGCGCGTTCGGCCTGCGGTCAACCCGAGCTCAGGCGGCGCCGGTTCTCGAAATTTTGGAGGCCAGGTATTGACATTGATGCATCCGGTGGTAGTATATTAGCCATGCTGAATGGGGGCGTAGCGAAGCTTGGTTATCGCGCCGGCCTGTCAAGCCGGAGATCGCGGGTTCAA
>CAZPQC010000044.1:20495-27065 GCA_964588525.1 uncultured Spirochaetaceae bacterium | reverse complement strand
ACCCTGGCCCGGCTCAGCTTTCAGCGCTTTTACCGTCTGTTTCACAAGCTCTCCGGTATGACCGGCACGGCCCGCGAGGCGATCCAGGAGCTGTGGGACATCTATCAGCTGCCCGTGGTTACGGTCCCCGAAAACCGTCCCTGCCAGCGCAAGATCCTGCCGACCCGCGCCTTCCCCGATCAGGCCTCAAAGTGGCAGGCCATCGTGGAGGAGATCGTACGCCTCAACGAGCAGGGGAGACCCGTTCTGGTGGGAACCCGCAGCGTCGAAGCCAGCGAGCATCTCGCGGCACTGATGGAGAAGACCGCGGTCTGGTACAAGGTCTTGAACGCCGTACGGCACAAGGAAGAGGCGGGAATCGTCGCCTTGGCCGGCGAGCGGGGTGCGGTAACCATCGCCACCAACATGGCCGGCCGAGGAACGGATATCAGCCTGGGCAAGGGTGTCGCCGCGCTCGGGGGACTCCACGTGATCGCCTCGGAATGTCACGAAGCGCAGCGCATCGACAGACAGCTGTTCGGACGCTGCGCCCGCCAGGGTGACCCGGGCAGCGCACGCCTGTTTATCAGCATGGAGGACGAGATCGTGCGCAGATTCGCACCCAAGGTGGTATGCAGTACACTCAAGGCACAGCTGGAAGCCGGTTTTTTTGCTGCCCGGCTGTCAGCAGCTGCGACTGCCCGCCTGGCCCAGTCGGCGGCGCAGAGACTGGCCTATCGCCGCCGTCGTGGTGTACTGCGTATGGACACCTGGTTGGAGGACTCTCTGTCCTTTGCCCGCCGGGATGTATCGTGATTCGGTGTACAGTACTTAATAGAAAAGAGTGAAGGGGGAATCGTCATGAAACGTATCGTACAGCAGCTGGTTGGCCTGGTTCTTTTCGGGGTTATTTCGATTACAGCACTTCCGGCGGAGGAGGAGCAGGCACCGCCCCCCTGGCTGTGGGTGGGTCCCCGGATCGGCATTACCGGTGTGATCTCGAAACCCTCCGACTTCGACGACAGGATTCAGGAGTTCCAGCCGAAGTCGAGACAGTACTTCCCGGTGTACAGCGAAATCGGCGCGGCAGTGGAACAGAGCATCCTGCTCGGACAGGGAGGGCACCGGCTGTTCCTTCAGGAACGTGTTCTTTTCGGCGGACTGGACCAGACCATGGTCCTGCCCTCCGTGAGTCTTTTGCTGGGATATCGCGCCGCTTCCGGTCTGCAGATCGGGCTGGGGCCCGACTTCAGCCTGGAGAGCGACGGAGGCGATGCGGGTTTAGCCCCGGCCATGGTCTACACCCTGGGTTGGAGTTTCACGCTGGACGGGAAAAAAATCCCTATAGTCCTATCCGCAGTCCCGATTCCCCCGGAGGGCAAACCGCGGTTCTCATTGTTGACGGGACTGGATTTCGGTTTCAGCTTCAAGCGGGAGAAAAAGACGACACCCTTCAACTACTGACGGTCAAGAATCCGGATCGCGAACCCGCACGGTTGCCAGGAATCCCCACTCGCCCGGTGGCTGCTACTCCGGTTTTCTCTTTTTTTCCAAAGCGTCGACCTGACTCATCAACCAGTAGGCGAAGGACTTGGCCTGTCCCGGGCTCATGATTACACCGACCTGGGACTGGCGGGTAAAGGGCGGATTTTTGGGAGTGCGGTCAACCTCCGGTCCGATTCCGTCGGGAGTTATCGAGTGCTCCGTGTGCTCGGGAACCTCGAGGTACTCTATGAACATATCGAACTTGATATCTCCTCGGGGTGTAGGTCCACCGATTGCTCCATTGGAAAAAATCACCCGGTAGTCGGGGTGTTTCTCGTACTTATACACAATTCGCCTCTGCTGCCCAGCTACGTCCATGGTACGTGTTCTCCTTGCTATCAGGAGTTAGAGCTATTAGTATAACCGCTATTGCCTCATTATGGGAGGGAGGTTTGATGGTAATGGGGTCAACCTTGGGCTATAATTCTTGATAATGACGGGCGTTTTTCAAAATCCCAGGAAAGCGATACCGCTTCTGTTTTTTATATTCGGATTGATTCTGGTAGTGCTCTCCACCTGCAAAGTTCCTCCAGGATCGGAGCCCCCGCCAGGGGGCATCCGATTTACCACATCGGGCCAACCCCAAAGTTTCTTCAATGGTCTTACCTGCCGCTATGCGATCTACCAGTCCGGTGGTGATCCCAACAATACAGCCGAGCGGATAGCCACGGGCACATTCTCTCTGAACAGTGGTTCGGGCGTCAGTGACGTGGTGAATCTGGTCGCTGGACAGTACGATCTATATATTGTAGTCGACGTTGACAGCGACGGTTACACTTTCTCCGGCTCTTATCCGCTAGATGGCGATCTTCACGAGGCTGAGACGGATGTCGCTGTTGACGACACTGTCATCGATCGCAACTTCACGTTAGAGACCGTAGCTGGTGAGATTTTCTGGTCCCCTACCCTCAGCGGCGACCTGTTCGTAGATCTGTGCACTAACGAGGGACAAGACAGTTTCGGAGTTGACTACGAGATTAAATATACAGGGATTACGAACGCCACCTCGAAAGGATTCGCCTTTGATGCCAAAGGTCTAAGCGGCGGACCTTATTACCTGCTTGGTGTACTGGCCCCTCCCGGAGGGAATCTGCTCAATGCACGGTGCGTGGGTTGGTATGCCGGCGCAAGTGCCGCCGAGGGCACGGAAACTCGGCCGGTAGAGCTCGACAATCTTCAGAACAGCTACGACTTTTTCCTAATCTCAGTGAAAGTTTTTAACTCCACCACCACTTCGCCTTAATGTATGCTCAGGTCAGCAGGACCTTTCCGCGGATGCTCCGCAGCATCATACGGTCCCCAGCGGCACGGTTTCCACCGAATACAAGATTCCTGTAGGATCGGATTTCGATATCATCCCCCGCAGAGATGCTACCGGTGGCGGTAATTGCCCCATGACCGGCTTTGATACTGACATCATCTCCGGCTTCAATCATCCCGGTTAACACCATGTCCCCGCAGTAAACATCGATCGAAACATCGTCTCCAACTGTGATCGCGCCGATAAAGATTAGGTCTCCACGATGAACGTCGATGGACACATCGTCCCCGGCCGCAATCGAGCCATCAATGCTCAGATTCCCACGACTGGCCCTCAGGGTCACATCGTCTCCGGCCTTTATCACTCCGATCACCCGCACGTCGCTGCGGCAGCTGCTCAGGAACACATCGTGGCCTGCTATCAGAGACCCGTCCACCAGCACATCCGTGTCGGACCAGATCTCGATATCCCAGCCGGCCTGGATCGTACCCATGATCAGCGGATCCAGGTTGGACCAGATGCACACATCCTCACCGGCATCGATCGTGCCTTCGAAGATCACGTCTCCCCTTCCGGAACGGAGCTTCACATCCCCTCCAGTTGTAATGGTCCCGCTGACGCTCAGGTTGGAGGCTTCCAGACAGACATCGTCGCCTGCAGCGACGGTACCGATATAAGTCATATCACCGCAGTGAACATCGATCGAGATATCATCCCCGCCTGTGATCGTCCCCACAAAGCTCAGGTCGCCGCGGTGAACGTCGATCGACACATCTCCCCCAGCTGCAATCGCACCTTCAATGCTCATGTTCCCACGTTTCGCATAGAGAGACAGATCGTCCCCGGCGCTGATCGAAGCGCTCACGACCACGTCTCCATACTCGGCAACCAGACAGGCATCATCACCAGCGGACAGCGCGCCTGCCACCGTGATATCGTGCTTGGCCCAGAGAGACAGATCATCCGACGCGGTCATAATTCCTGCATCGCCCCAAACCGTGTCCTCAGACACAAGGATCGAATCCCCCGCCCAGAGCCAGAGATCATCACCGGCACTCGCAAAGTCTACCTCGATGTCCTGACAGGCCTTCAGCCAGATATCCCCGGTGATGGATTCCAGGTACAGTACGCGGATCGTACCGGTGGCCGTAACTCTGATCCTGCCGCTGATCAGGAAAAACAATTCCACATCTCCATCGATATGCAGGTCGAAGTTCGGTCCGGTCACCTCGATCAGGTCACCCAACTCGCTCTCCAGGTTGAGGTCCGGATTCTCCACGCTGCCGATCTGCCCGGCGGCATAGAGGATGCCTAAATGGCCAGACAGGTCGGTGCCCGCATCAAAATCGTCCACCTCCCGGATGTCACCGGTGGTGGCGCACAGGCTCATCTGACCAAACTCGACTCCCACCGCGATGGTGTCGATCAGGATATCCCCCTGCAGAGCCAAGAGAGCGACGCTGGCTCCCGGCCGGTCGGTCAGACAGGCTACGGAACGGGCTTCGATCGTATCGCCGGTGATGATCCGAATAGCTCCATCCGTTGCCACCACCTCGCTCAACACAACTCCATCGTTCTCCTGGATCCAGATATCTCCGGCGCCGGCTACCACAGCGTCCAGGACACTCACCTCTGTGGACAGATGGATACCCCTGCCCGCTGAAACTTGCAGTGTATGAGCCAGAACCGGAATGTCGCTCTGGGAGTGGACAATCCCTCCGGCTGTGAGGAACGCCGTTCCCGAGTCAGGATTTGCTGCCAGGGCAGCGGAGTCCGCTATCAGGATGTCTGCGGCAGCCGTGAGAATGAGCTCCGTCTCAGCCAGGATCGAGCCCTGTACCAGGATATGTCCCGGATCGTCGATTCCCGCAGAAGCCTCCAGGGTCACCGCCTCAGCCCCTGCCACCTCCTGAGCGGTGATCGTGCCGCCGGCTGCCACGGTCACCGATCCGGCCGTTGAACCGAGCCAGCTCAGCAGGATCGCATCGTTCTCGGTAACCACCAGATCGCCTCCAGCCGTTGCCTCTATGGAGCCGACCTCGGTTTCCAGGTTCATGGCTCCTCCCGCCTCCGCCGCCAGCTCCCCAGCCACAACCGGACCCACCACGATGCTGCCCGCAGCGCTCAGATGCACCTTGACCCCTTGAATCGAACCGGGCAGATCCGTATCCGTGATATTGCCTCCGGCAACCAGGATAACGTCGGCTGCGGCTGTGACGGATTGAGCGGTGATCGAGCCAGCGGTCTTCACCGTGATCGATCCAGCGACAGAGGTCAGCGATCTCAGGACAATCGAATCGCTCTCCTCAACCACAATATCCCCGCCGGCAACCGCCTCCAAAGCCCCTGCCTCGGTTTCAAGATCGATGCTGCCGCCCGCTGTGGCGTTCAGCTCCTGGCAGATCACCGGGCGGAGGGTGATGCCGCCCGCAGCGGTAAGAGTTACATCTTGGGCTTGAAGCGAACCCGCCAGATCCGCAATGTCTCCCAGGGTTTCGAGGTTCAAGGTGTGAGCTTCGACCTGACCGGCGGCGATCCCCCCGGCCGCATCCAGGAATATGCTGCCCGCCGGGGCCAGGGCCGTCTGGACCGTGATGAAACCCGCCGTGGTGATGACGGTTGTCATCGGTACGGTGCCGTCGATGAGGAGCGTACCGCCACTCAGGAGCATATCGAGGGATTCGAGGCCGTAGTAGTCGATGCCCTCATCCATACCAAGACCCCGGATGGTGGTGGTGGTCAACGTGCCGTCTTGAGCAGCCGGGGCGTTGCTGTCATCCAGGTTCAGGGTGTCCCAGCCGCCCTGGCCTTCCAGGATCACTTTCCCCGTCAGATCGTGGACCGCACCTCCCGCGGTGGGTCCTACATTGAAGGTATCGTTGTCCTCGCCGCCGTAGATCGCCGTAATTGTAGAAGCGTTGGTTCCGAGTACATTCACCGTGTCCGGTCGAGAACCCAACAGCAGATTCAGGAACTCGATACCGCCATAGGTGATGTCACCGACCATGTCCAACCCGGAGATATTTGTCGGGCTCAGGGACACGGTCTCCGGACCGTCTTGATCGCCGTCGAACACATCCAAGGTGTCGGAGCCGGCCTGGCCGTCGATGAGGATCCCTTCGACGATCCCGTTTACATTCCCCGCTGCACCAATCCGGATCGTATCGTCGCCGGCACCGGCGTAGACTCCGGTAGAGGCCCCGGCAAGAGTAGCGAGCACATCGAGGGAATCGTTCCCGTCTCCCATATCGATGGTAAGGATCGAACCACCGTGAGAACTGCCGGCCTGGTTGATCGTGACTGCGGTACCGCCGCTTCTGGCGATTTCGACCGCCCCCGAAGCAACGGTCAGGGAATAGACATCGGTCCCGGAGGTGCCGACGATGGATACCATGTCTCGAGCCGAATCTACACCCAGGTTGAGATTAACCTCGCCCAATTGCGATGCCGATAGGGCGTTGAGCACGACCGTGTCCGCTCCGCCACCGGTCTCCAGATCACAGATCTCTATGCCGCTCACCGCCAGTTGCGCGCCTGGCAGGAACAACATAAAACCATTTGAGGATGCCGACAAAGTCACCGTTTCGGGGCTGCTCCCCAGAGTAACTTCCAGACGGTCGGCGCTTCCCGATCCGCCGATCACCGTATCGGCTCCTTGACCGAGTGCCCAGGACACGATATCCGTGCCACTTCCACCGTCAATCGTGTCATTGCCGCCCTCCCCGACCAGGATATCGTTCCCGTCGCCTCCATCCAGGGTATCTGCATCGAGACCGCCGTAGAGC
>CAZPQC010000044.1:0-20395 GCA_964588525.1 uncultured Spirochaetaceae bacterium | reverse complement strand
ACCGCCGTAGAGCGTATCGTTCCCGCTCCCCGCCAGGATGGTGTCTGAACCATCACCGCCGTCGAAAGTCTCGGCAGCCGATCCCCCCACCAACCTGTCGTTGCCGCTGCCGCCGATCAGGGTATGCCCCTTGCCCCCGACCACGGTCAGGACATCATTGCCGGCGCCCCCGTCGATCGCTGCCGTACCGGAGCCGGCATAGAAAACCGTATCGTTACCATCCCCGACGTTGATCTGGGCGTCCGAGAGAACCCCGCTCTGGATGCTGATCGTATCGTTGCCGGATCCCGCGTTGTAAACCGTGATCCGCTTTACACCCGAATAGGTCTGACTGTACCCGAAAGCGTAGACCCTCACGGTTTCGCTTCCCGCCAGTCCCCCGACATGCCGGATCTCGTAGACCTCTGCCTGGATACCGGTATATTCGGGCACTTCCCGGGCCCAGGCGTAGCTGCCCATGTTCAGGCGCAGCGTGCCGTCGCTGAGCCGTGTCGCCAGAACCGGCTCCACGGCATCGACCTGCGGAGGCGGCGGCGGATCGATGCTTCCGATTCTAAAGGTCACCCACGGGCCGTACACGGTTCCAAACAGTGTATCCACGCTGCCGCGCACGGAGATCTTCAACTCTTTGTTGCTGATGGTCACACCGCCTTCGACCTCGACGCCGACCGGGATGCCGATGACCTTGAGACCGGTGCTGCCCTTGACGTAGAAGCGGAACAGTGAGCTGCCCAGAGTGATGCTGGCCGTGGCTTCCAGGAAAAAAGTCCCGGTAATATCATACAAACTGAAACCGGTCGTCGCGGTGAAGCTGAACGATCCGTTGCTGTCGAGATAGCCGTAGAACTCGGAATGCAGCGGTCCCAAATCCATGGTGAGTCTCTGATCCTTCTTGTTGGGAATGGTGATCCTGAATCCGCCGGATCCGACCTCGATCTTGAGGGAGCCCTTGAGCTTGAAGCCCAATACATTCAGCTCGGCTCCGCTGATGGTGATCCGTGTGGTTTTGGCGGGAATCCCCTCCCAAGTTTTGGAGGTCGTGTTGATCTCGAGATACAGCCTGCCCTTGATCTGGATACCCGTGAAGGGGATGAATGCCGAGGCGGTGGCCAGCTTGATCTCCGTCTTCATCGCAAACCCGCTGGAGGTGGCAACCGCCGTAGCATCCACGTCGAAGCTGACCTTGAAGATACGGAGCTTGGCGTCGATAGCAAATCTCAATCCTGAGCTGTCCACCGAGAGGTCGAAGCTGCCGCTGAGGGAGATGAGATTAAGGATCTCGAGGGAACCGGCAACCTGGATGCGCAGGTACGAACTGGGACAGCCGGACAGATTTACCGTGCGTCCGGCGATGGTGTGGATGTAACGGCCGGTCGTGTTCAGAAGGAGGGTAAACTCACCGGAGAAGTAGTATCCAGTGCCGCTGATCCCGGCTGAAGAATCCAGGGCAATCTTGGCTGCAAGGCCGTCCCCCGCCAGCAACAGGGCGCCCTGGGCGTCCACGGACAGGAGGGTCGCGGAGCCCACCTTGGCTCTCAAGGTTGCATCCGCTCCGATCTGCAGGCCCCCGGATCCTATCTCAACGGTGAAGCCTCCATCCATACGGAAGAAGGTAAGCAGCTGCAGATGTCCGTCGATGTCGAGGCGTACATACGTCCCGGCAGGCAGATCCACCACCGAGTCGCCTATTTTGTAGATTGCGGCGTTGGTCGTGTTCACCTCGAGAAGGAAGGTTCCGCCGAAACTCCAAATCGTCCCGGAGGACAGGATCGCGTCGGAACGGATCTCCAACTTGATCCGTCCGGCCAGACCCGCTCCGTTTATCAGCATCTGTCCGGAGGCGTACAGTTTGAGGATCTCGGTATTCGCCACCAGGGCGAGAAAATCCGCCTCGGTATCCAGGAGGAGTCCCTGATCGCCGATCTCGAAGAAAAAGTAGCCGTGGAGTTTGAATCCGGTACCACCGGGCGCCAGCAGGAGATCGCCGTCCGCCCGAATGCGGGCGTAGGTTCCCGCTTCCAATTCGGGATCTACATACGCCCTGCCCGTGGTATTCACTTCCAGCACCAGCACTGCATCCAGGGAGAAGCCGGCGCCCTGCAGGGGGCTATCCGGTCCCAGAGCGGTCAGCTCGAGCCGACCGGCTACCGCGTAGAGAGTCAGCCCGTCGATCTCTACAGGTTCGACGATCAGTTTCCCGTCCACGCCCATCTGCAGGAACCTGACAGAACCGATTTCAGCCAGCAGCAGCCCGTCCACGGTTATTTCACCGCCGTTTTCATCGATGTTTGTAGAAATCTCGCCCTCGATGAGAAACCCGACCACCCCTCCCACGGTGAAGCGCAGGGAACCTGAGGCTTCCAGCCTGACACCCGGATCGATGGCAATACCCTCTACGGCAACAGTGTCTGAGGAGGTATTGATATACAGGGAGACGCTGCCGCTCGCGCTGAAATCGAAGCCGATACCCGAGAGCCCTTCTCCGGAAGAGGCGTCCGCGCCCAGGCGCACGTATCCTGCCAGTCCCCACGAAGCGATCTCCAGGGCACCGGAAGCTTCGACCGCCACAAACTCCCCGACCGAGGCGTTTGCGTCCACCGAGACGGAGAGACGATCAGGCGACAGGAAGAAGTCGAAACGCCCCGTCAGCCCAACACCGTCGCCATTATCCAGGAAGAATCCCAGCGTCCCGGCGGCTGCCAGGCGCACCGTAGCGGCGGGCAGGGTCACGGAGACCACGTCTATGGTCACCTCCCCCGCGGAGGTGTCCACGGCAAAGGTCTGGATCTCCTTGGCGATGGACGCCGTGTTGAACTCGAGCAGAAAATCGGCGGTGAGCTCGAATCCGGGATCCAGTTCAGGTACCAGGGCCGTAGAATCGACGTCCAGATCCAGGGTGGCGTGCCCGTAGAATCCGTCGGCGTCCAGAGCGAATGCCGCGGTACCGGTCAGGTCGAAGAGCTCCAGACTGGTACCGGGAATACCTACAACCGTACCCACCCCCGCCTGGACCTCGACACCGCCGGTACCCGCTGCGAGCCGGAAACCGCCCTGCAGGACTATGACATTCAAAAGGTTGAGATCGGCCCGGGCCACGGCCACCAGGTACGGACCCGGAATGCCTCCGAAATCTTCAACGAGTATGGGCGACAGGGCATCGTAGGGATCGTAGTCCGGATTGAGCACCGGCATGGCGGCGTAGACCGTGACGGCCTCCAGGTCGGCCACGTCTTCGCTCTTCAGGAAGCTGGGAACCGGTATGTTCTTGGTCACCCCGAAAGTGTTCACGTAGGCTTCAAGGGTGCCGCTGAGCAGAACTCCCGGCAGGGTAATCGTGCCGCCCAGCTTGAAATGACCGGCTATGCCTCCCGGATAGACAATTTCGCCGTTTTCGAGAATCGGCCGCTCTACCAGCAGAGCTCCCGCCGAGCGGATATCCAGAATCTCGTACCCCGCCGGTGAAAAGTTGAGCTGACCGTTGACGAATATCTCCAGGCTGTCCACCGACAGCTTGAGGGAGAATGCGCCCGTAGACCGGAACCATTCGGGTCCGAGTTCGGTTCTCTGCGGGTTGGCGAAGGGCGGCAGGTGGAATACGGCCCGTCCGAAGGCCTGGACCAGCAGGGTCATAGGCTGGAGGTCGAAGGTCTGGGTTTCGGTGCGCAGACAGAACTCGAGCTCTTTGACCGCTCCGGCTTCAAATCCGGAAACGTCCCGCAGCTGCACGTAGAACTGCTTCCCGCTGGAATCGATGACCCGCCAGAGCACGCCGGAGACCACGGTCCGCAGCTCCGTGGTGAGCAGCTGGATCTGGTTGTCGGTAAACAGGTTCACGATCTCGGCAGGCAGGGTTCCGGAGTCCAGCTGATCGACCAGGGAGTCGAGATCGAGCCCGGCCGTGGACAGGGTGATCTCCTCCACGTCACCGGGAATGCCCTCCAGGGTAAGGGTCTCGGTCTTGACCGTCTTGGTGGCGTTGACCTCCAGCAGGGCGGCGCCCTTGAGATCGATGCCGATCTCCTTAAGGATGGCGAAGTTTGTTTCCAGCTTGACCACACCCCAGAAGCGGGGCAGCTCGATGTCATAGGCGAAATGATCCTCCGGAATGCCGATCCCCAGCTCACCGAGCAGCTCTCCCACCGTCACGGCATCTTCGTTTGGCTCAAGGGCACCGCCGATAGAGGGCAGCTGAACATCCAGGATGAAGCGGCCGGCGGCCGAGGCGATATTGCCGATATAGATGAGCTTGCAGGTGCCGCCGAAATCCATGAGCAGGCGGGCGCCGATCTCGGTGCCGCCGCTGCCGCTGCCTCCGACAGCCGCCTGGCCCTGCAGGTTCACAAAGCCGCTGATCTCGAAGATGGGCTCATCTAGCAGATCGGCAGCGTAGAGCGCCACGCGTCCTTCGATCTCGAGAGTCACGGCCAATGCCAGCCGTACGCTGACGGTCTCCAAGGAAACCGCCGACTCGTTGCCCAGGGTGTCCTTCCAGGCACCTTCTTCCATGAAGAAGGTGACATCCCCGGGCAGGAAAAGATCGTCGAAGTAAAAACGGAAACGGTTGGTCAGCACTCCGTCCTCGACGACGCGCTGAACGTCGGTCGCAGCAATCTGGTATACCAGGCCAAAGGAAGAGACCTCGATGCTCAGATCCTCCTTCTGGACGGTTGCTGCATCCACATCCGCACCGCTCGTGGGATTGAACAGGATCTCTATGTAGCGTTTTCCCTGCTCCCCGGCATATAGATCACTGTCGGCGCTGTTGATATCGAAGAGCTGGAAGGTATTCCCGGCGGCCAAGTTGGCCAGAGCGGCGGTGGGCCGCTCGATATAGAAGATCTCGCTGTCCTCGAGGTTGCTCACACCCAGGCTGTCGGCGAAACCGGCGTCCAGGAATGTGACGGTCACCGGCCCCGGTACGAACTCACCACTCAGAGCGTATCTGTACACGTTGGTGCCGATCAACTCGGCCGTTTGAAAGGGAACATCGGCAACGGCAATCTCCAGGCCGTTGGAGAGGGTTATGCGGATCTCAGGATCGCCGTCGATCAGGGTGCTCTCATCGATGCCCACACCGCCGCCGGGAGCGAAGGCCACATCGATAAAGGGATTCAAGGTGAGCTCGGTAAGACCGATGGAACCAGCGTTGGACGGGGAGCGCAGGTCCGCGGTGGCGCCGACCACGGTGAAGCTCATGACCTGTACCGTGTTCGCCAGGGCGATGCTGTCGCTAAAGGAACCCGCCGCCAAAGTGAGGCTCACCTCCCCCAGGGAGAAGGAGCCCTCCAGACTGTAACGACAGGTTTGACTGCCGCCGGGACTACCGGCATCGCTCACCAGCTCCACAGAAGAGACCGTCACGCTGCCGATGCCCTCTCCCGACAGCGTCGGGATCGGTGCCGCGGCCAGCTCAATGGCAGCCCCTGAGGTCTGTGAGGGGAGGAAGATCACATCCAGGGACATGCGATCCAGGATGTCGCCGATCCTTACTTCCCCGCCCTGGGCGGGATTAGCCAGCTCTGCGGTAGGACCGGCCACCGTAAAGCTCAGTAAATCCTCTTCGTTCCCCGCGCCGTCGGAGCGCAGCCAGGAGCCCTCGATCAGGGTGACATCCACCATGCCGGGAGCCCACTGAAATCCGCTATCCGAGATCAGGTAGCGAAAACGACCGATGCCGAGGTTGTTCAGCTCGGCATAATCGAAATCCGTGAGAATGGTGTACTGGGGCAGGCCGTATTCATCGATTGAAACCTCCACGGGCAGGGGCTCGGGATCGATGCCTACCGTCACCCGGCTGCCGTCGACCCGGGTCAGGGTTACGGAGATCTCCTGTCCCTGGTCCAGGATGGTTCCGTAGCTCAGGGAGGCGCCGGCTCCGGATCGGAACTGCAGATCCAGGTAGTAGTGATTATTGGAGGTGCTGTTGTTCAGAAGCCCGGCGTCGACCGCCTCCCCTGCGGCCGGAAAGGCCAGGTCTGCCGTGGTTCGTGCATCCGTGTCGGCCTGATCGAGATTGACCACCGGGACCTCTACCTCCAGGCCGGTGTCCGGATCGCTGAACCCCAGGCTCAGTTTGCCCTCCACGGTGAGCAGGCGCACCTGCTCGGGAATGTCGGCCAGGAAGAGGAGAGTGATGTTGCCACCGATTACATTCGAAAGATCGGCGTAGAGTCTGCCGCTGATGCTGACCGTGTCGGCGGCAAAGTTCAACTTTCCGATGATCAGGAACTTGCCGTCGGTGCTGAACTGCAGGAAGACCTCGCCGTTGAAAACCTCTTTGGAGGTGTAGATGGTAAACACCTTGGCCCCGCCGGTGATCACCATAGGAGAGGTGAAGGCGGCGAAGAAACCGGCGGCCCCGGGAAGGCCCGCCGCCTTCATGGCCTGAATGGCGTTGTATTGCCTTACAACCTGATCCTTGACTTCGGTCAGCCAAGTTTCCGGGGTGGTCTCGGTTGGCACCCCGAACTGCCGCAGTAGGGCCGGATCATCGACGGACGGCAGGGATTTGAAGAACTCCACACCAGCGCTGAAATCGTTGAAGGCCAGACCGGTGTTGGGCTCGATCACGATGCCCCCGGGTACCGAGGCGCTGACGAACACGCCCAGGGGACCCAGCTCGGATAGGGCCAGACGGATGGTGAGGCCGCCGACCCCGGGAAACTCGAAGCCACCCTGCAGTCCGACGAAGAGGATGCGCGCATCCGGTTCACCATCCCCGGTCATGATCGCTCCGTCCTTGATCTTGAGGATACCGCCGATCAAGGCTGCATCGATACTGCCGCCGAACATCTCGCCCCGCACGCCCACGCCGATGGAACCGATGTCGATGATAGGGAACTTCCCCTGCAGCAGCAGGGCCGGACGGATCTTGACACCTTCGATCACCCCGGAGAACTCCAGGCCCGGCGCTCCGGGGATCCCGGTCACGCTGGCGGAGATCAGCAGGATCGGATCGCTGAAATCCAGTGCCCCTCCGACAACGGGAAACTCGACCCCCAGGGTATCGATACGGATGGGCAGCCACTCCGGCCAGCCCACGGAAGAACCGGAGGTGCCCCCGGCGGAGAGCACGACCGCGAAGTTCCTGTCCGGATAATCCGGGTGTCCGGGTACGAACTGCCCCGAAGCTGTGAAACCGAAGTTCCTGGCCTCCCCGCCGATCTCCAGGGAACCGATGGCGAGGCGTGCTCCGATCACGCCGAAGCTCACGATCCTCTCATCGGCTTGGGCTCCGGTGTCCAGTTTGAAATCCTGAGCCGACAGTGTGAGAATGCCACCGAGCTCAACGGTGAGAGTGTCGACGTAGAACAGCAACGCCTCGACCTTGCCGAAATCGTCGAAGGTGATGTCGGCGCGCAAGGCCTCGTCGTTCTGGCTGCCGTCGGGATTCAGGTCGTCGGCGGTGTCGCGATCGCTGATCGAGGCGTTGAAGGGTTTGCCCGGCAGGAAGGTGGCCCCTCCTGAGGCAAAAAAGATCGAACCGCTGAACACGATGGGATTGCCCGGGTCGAAGTTGACCCCAAAGCCGGCTATGCCGATGCGCAGGTCCTCGATCTCGAGGATGCTGCCGAGCTTGATCTTCTCTCCGGAGCCCAGCTTGAGCTCCGCCTCCCCTATGGCGAAGCCGTTCATGCGCACAACCAGCCCCGGCATCAGCGGGTTGTCCGGATCATCCAAGTCCGGATCATAGGGCCGGATCGATCCGGTCAGCTCAAGGGAGGTAAGGGGAATCGGAACCGTCACGCTGGCACTGTCGATCCTCAGCAGCTCCTGATCCGGGCCACCGGCCGGGTCGTACTGGATGAAGATTCCTTCAGCTTTGACCTCGAGCAGCTCGGGCACCTTCACCTCCAGGCTCAACACGCTGAAGCTGAACCGTCCGGTGGGGGAAAAGGAAAAATCCCCGGGCAGGCCAATGCCCAGGTCGAAGGTGGCGTTGATCCCCTCCATTGTGGCGGAGATCCCGCTGCTGCCGGAGCCGCCGAAGTTCAGGGAAGCGCTTTCAAGGCCCAGGGAAATTGTCAGGATGATGCGGCTGTCGGCGAAGTTGAGGTCCTCGATGCTGATCGATGGTCCATCTAGAGTCAGCGGTCCCAGGGAGAACTCGCCCTCCGTTGCGGTGCCGGAAGATTGACCGGCATCCAGTGTGAGCGTCTCGGTCTTCTCGGGGTTGCCGAGCGCACCACTGCCCTGACCGGCAACTACGCCGTCGGCCGCAAAGGTGACACGCAGCTCTCCGGGGCCGAACAGGTCGACTTCGTTGTTGGGATTTGCATCTGTCAGGTAGTAGCGGTAGGTATCAGCGAACAGGCGGACCGGCGCTCCCGGACGCAACCTGGCATCCAGGACCGCCGTTCCGGAGATGCTGAACTCATCTCCGTTTATGGAAGAGGGATCTAAGGGATCCCCGCTCCGGCTGGTAAACACGACGTCGATGTAGCGCCGGTTGTTCAGAACCTCTGGGGTTATCACCGCGCCGGCTGCCGGATTGGCCAGCTGGGCCGTGGGCGGGGCCCGGGGGACCTGCCCGGTTTGGGTCTGTAAAAGAACGAAGTGCTCCGTCTCTCCCAAACCGTAGTTGGGGGTAGCGGCGTTGTCCGACCAGGTACCGGCCACGAACTCCACGGTGTATTGACCGGCAGAGGGGAAGGACCCGCTGAAAAGGTACCTGTATATCCCGTCGTACAGCAGGAGCGGTGTCGGCAGGAAGCCGATCGCGGCGGTGATGTCCTGGCCGTCGAACAGGATCTTCAGCTCGTCCCCGCTGATGCTGTCCTGCTTGATTCCTGCTCCGCTGGTATCGACGAACATCACATCGATGTAACCGCGACTGTTGAGAGCGGACAATTCCAGCACGCCGTCGTTGAAGGGGGAAACCAGATCCGAGGTCGGCGGGGTATCCGTCGCTGAAGGCAGGGTCGGCACGGTCAGGTCGTTGCCGAAGATACTGACTCCGTTGATGGCGAAGTCCTGCAGCTTGAAGCCAGCCTGCCCGCCGATCTTGAAGCGGGCCGTGCCGTTGATGCTGAAGGCCACCTCGGCTCCGGAGTAGATCTTGAGGGAGGCGCTCTCTACCGATACATCCGCTCCCCCAGCCGGAAGCTGCCGGAAGCTCACCTTGCCTTGCAGCTCGAACACCCCGGTGTAGCCGATAACTAAACCTCCCTTGAACTCGGGGGCATCCGAGGTGTCGTCGAACTTGAGCGGTACATTGTCATGACCCAGCACGGGGATGCTCAGGTCCAGAGCCTCCCCGCTGCGGTTCAAGCGCACGCCGAGTCTGGCCTCCGCAGAGAGACCCGTCACGGTCAGCCCGGACAATCCCAGAAAGGTAAGCTCCCCCTCACCGGCAAAGGCAAACTTCCCCTCCGGCAGGATGACCATCCCCAGGGTGATACCCTTGACCAGCACGCCCGTGGCCTCGTCCAGGATGTTGCCCTCGGCATCCCAGGCCGGGCCATCACCGATGAATGCCTGCACGCCGGCGGCCCCGATCATGAAGCTGCCCCCCTGGCGGGTGAAAGTCAAGTTGCCCCGAAGCTCGACCGTGTTGAGAACCGACAGCTCGATGCCCTGGCCGCCGAACTGGATGAAGGAATTGCCTTGCGCATCGGCAACCTCGGTGTCGGCAAAGCTGATGGTTACCGGCTCGCCGTCGATGTAAAAGGTCGTCTCGGTCAGGGGCTGGCTGGATTCATTGATCCTGAGGGTGAGCGTGGCCGAGAGCATCAGTCCCTCCACTCCGAGGAGCTGCACCCGGCCGCTGATGAAACCCGCATCCGATTCGCCGCTGCGCAGGAACACGGCCTGCCCCTCGCTCAGTTCCAGACCGATGAGCTCATCTCCCGTGTTGTCCCCCACGAAGACCCGTACATTGTTGCCCACGATGACTTCGATCGAGCTGCCATCCTCTTGTGTGGCCTGGCGGAAACTGAAATCCCCCTCGATCTCCACTCCGGGGAAGGAGATGGTCAGATCGGAGATCTCGATCAGGATGAAGGGACCCAGATCGAAGTGGATCGAGCCGAAGGGGCCTTCCAGGTCGACCGACTCCTCTATGTCGCTCATCACCAGCTTGAACTCGGCTCCGGCTCCCACACCTCCGATCGCAACAGCAGACTCGAAGGCCAGGGAGCCGGCCACGCCTCCGCTCATGATCACCAGGGTCCCCCGGGCGTTGCGGATGTCCAGAGGATTGCCGGCATCGGTTCCCGCGCCGCTGAAACCCGTGATGCTGATCTGGGAAGCGGCGATGATCACGACCTTCCCGCCTTCGGAATCCGTGGACTGCCGAAAGGCGATCCTTCCGCTAAGAGTCGTCTGCGGATCGAGGGCGGTCAGGGTCAGAGCCACGGGATTGCCCTCGGCACTCACGAACGGACCGCCGGGCAGATCAATGCTGTAGGCTTCGCCGCCGACCAGGAAGCTCTCCTTGACCGGATCGGGCCCCGTGTTGATGGCCAACCCAAGGGTACCGGAGAGTGCCAGTCCGGGCACATTGAGCAGCGACACCGTGGCCTGGATGCGGCAGGCCATGCCCGCTTCGGTAACCACCATGCCGCCGTGGCCGTCCCGTATCCAAACGTAGTCCGTGCTACCGTCGCCGAGATAGATCTCCACCAGGGAGGCAGCCACCTTGACTGCTGGGGTGCCCATAGCCGTTACACCCACTTCGAAGGAAAAATCACCCGCCACGGACACCAGACCGGCCAGTTCCGCCTGCAGTCCGGTCACGTTCACCCGGGCCAGTGGGGTGTCCACGGTTCCGGATCCCATCTGCAATGTCGCCCTCACCCCGGCCACTTCAAGAGTTGTCAATGGATCGTGGCTGCTGAAATCCACGCCCGTGTTGTTGAACTGGATGCGAACTTCGGCGGCGGTGGCCGCTGCAAAACCCGCTCCCTGCAGCACCAGGGTGCCGGCGGCATCCAGGGCGATCGTGCCGTCGGCGTTGATCAGCAGGGCCAGGGTGCCTCCCTTGATGCCCGCCTGAAACGATCCGATCTCAAGCGAAGCTCCCACCCCTTCGGCCACCACGTGGATCTCCGAGCCTGTCTTCCGGAATCCGAAGCTTCCCGTGAGGGTTATGAAATCGGCGATCCCCAGATACAGGGTTCCGCCGATCGAGAAAAAACGTTCCTGCCCCTCCTGGCTGAAGTCGATGAGGACGCCGCCGATCTCGGTGACCACGGCTGCATCGGTTGTATTGAAGGCCAGGGCGATGTCTGTTGCGGTGAACTGGAAGAACTCCAGGGGCGTCTCCCCATCCGCCCGGGTTACGGTGATGGCGCCGACGCTGAGCTTGCCGGCGGCGCCGCTGCCCTCTGCGCCGCCTCCTGTGCCACTCCGGATGAAAAACGCTCCGTTCAGATCTGTGAAAACGACCTGAACACCGTCTGCTCCGGCACCAATGGTGAGGCTGGTGCGACCGTCGGTCAGGGCGACCGCCAGGATGTCGGTATGGACGCCGTTCAGCAGCCGGCTGGTTTTTTCGAAGGCGAAGCGACCGCTCACAGCGGCGCTCGCGCCGCCTATGACAAGATTGAGCTCCGTGCTCAATGAAACCACCAGGAAGTCGCTGCGCTCCAGCCCCAGGAACTCCAACTGGACGTTCCCGACCTGCGCGCTCAGCTCCTGCCCTGTGGTGTTGAACTCCAGCAGGGCATCGCTGATCTCCGCCGCAAGGGCCAGCTCCTCTCCCAAGCCGTCGAAGGTCACCGCCTCCACGGTCAGCTTGCCGGCGATTCCGCTATCCAGAGCCAGAAGCGCACCGTTGATGCCCGTGGCCGAAACAGAGACCTCGTGTTGCTGACCCACGGCCAGGCCGAGCTCCAGATCGTTCACCCACACCATGAACAGAGGGGTATCCACATCGTTGATCGGTTGTACCGCCCTGCCCAGGCCGAACACCCCGTGCGCAGTAGTTACCACGCTTCCCGCTGTTATGGTGAGCTCCCCCAGGAAACTGAAGGTCAGGAAATCGAATTTTTCCGGAGAAGAGTAATCCAGCTCCACTCCTTCTATCGTGGTCTGGACCGCAGAGCCGGTGGTATTAAACTCCAGGGTGATTTGGCCGACATCGAGCAGATCCAACCCGGTGATGTCGATCTGCTGGATGGAAAGCTTTCCGGCTATACCGGCCTCGTAAGCCAGGAATGCTCCGGTTATTCCGGAGGCGGAGAGAGTGATTCCCCCGGCCGTAAGCACGGCACTGGCTCCGGTTGTGCCGCCGATCGACACCCTGATGATCTCTGTTGAGGAGCCGCTGAGGGCTTGAGTCGATTTCTCGAAACCGAAACGTCCCTGAACTTCGACGGCCGCCGCCCCGATTCCGATCCGCAGGCTCAGGGTGGCTTCCAGCTGGAAGAATTGGAACTGGGACGGATCGGTAAAATCGAGGATGGAAGCTCCCGTGGTGTTGAAGGCCAGCCCGGCGTCACTGATCGCACCTGATATGCCGAGCTCCTCCAGCCCGGAAACCGCGATCCCCTGCACGGTGAGCAGTCCGGCGGCCCCGGCCTCCACCAGGCGGAAGGTTCCCTCTATCCCCGCAGCCGACACGGCCACGCCGCCGACCTCCAGTGATGCGCTTGCGCCGTTGACCGTGGCCTCGATGTCGCTGTCCGTCGCCTGGAAGTGAAAGCCGCCGCTTATCGCGGAGGTGATACCCCCAACGGCAATCGACAGGTCCAACGTACCTCCCATGGCCAGAAACAGGCGCTGATCATCCGTTGAATAATCGAACAACGTCTCCCCGCCTAGGGCCAACGTGACAAATTCGTCTGTGGTGTTGAAGCCCAGGGAGAAGTCCACGACGCTGAAGCTGAGATTCTCTATTGGTGTTTCACCATCGGCGCGGCTGAGGGTTATCTCCCCAATAGCCAATCTGCCCGCGGCTCCTGAGGGAAGGAGCAGCAGGGCACCGTTTATACTATCGAAGGAAACCTGTACCCCTCCCGGAGGCTCACCCACGGTCAGAGTTGTGCCTGCCTGGCTGACCGCAACCAGGATCTGGTCGGGATAGATCTGGAAGGAAAAACCGCCTTTTACGGCCACGGCGATGCTGTTCAGGGTCACCCTCATCTCCAGCTCGCCGTTCAGGGCGATGAACTCCGCCTGGGCCGGATCGCTGTAGCTGAAGCTCGGGGCGATAACCTCCCCGCCGGTGGTGTTGAACTCCAGGTGGAAATCCGTCACCCCAAAGGTGATGCCCGGCAGCGGGGTTATTCCGTCGGCCTGGGTCAGGGAGATGGAATCGACGGCCAGCCTGCCCGCGGCTCCGTCTTGGGTCAGAGCCAGAGCACCGGTGATACCGCTAAAATCCAGGCGGACGCTGTCCGACCCGGATTCAACGGTGAAGCTGGTGCCAGCCTCGCTGACCGTGATATCGATACGGGTAGCGCTTTTCTGGAACTCGTACAGGCCGGTGACCGTGGCGGATAATCCCCCCACACTGATGGCCAGATCCAACTTCCCCTTCAGGGCGACGAACTCGAACTGCTCCGGATCGCTGAAGGAGAGCTCCGGAACCGCCGCACCCGTGGTGTTGAATCCCAGGTAGAAATCCGTCACCGTAAAGACAATACCCGGTAGCGGGGTGAGTCCATCCGCCCGAGTGGCCGCCAGGGTCTCGATCTGCAGCTTCCCGGCCGCTCCCAACGGATCCAGCAGCAGAGCTCCGCTCATTCCGGAGAAGGCGACCCGTACGCCGCCGGGAGCCTCCCCGATGATCAGACTGGTGTTCGCCTCGCTCACCGAGACGGCGATCGTGTCAGCAGTATTTTCGAAGGAAAAGCCGCCACTCACGATCGTCGAGAATCCGTCAATGTCGAGGGTCAGATCCAGGATCCCGCTGTAGGAAAGAAACTCAAACTGCTCAGAATCGGTGAAGGAGAAATCCGGTGTAGTAACCTCCGCCCCGGTATTATTGAAAGCCAGGCTGAAATCCGTCACCCCAAAAGTCAAACCTTCTAACGGGGTAACGCCGTCAGCCTCGGTCACGGCGACGGTTCCGATCGTTAGCCTACCCGCTGCACCCGCCTCGGTCAGCAGCAGGGCTCCGCTCATGCCGCCGAAAGCGACCTGCACGCCGCCGGGAGCCGTACCGACTGCTAGCTCGGCACTCGCCTCGTTCACCCTCACGCTGATCGATTCCGCGGTTTTCTCGAAGGCGAAGCTCCCGCCCACGCCGGCGGATACGGTGCCGATGCTCACGGTCATGGCCGCCGTCCCGCTGAGGGACAGGAAAGCATATTGAACCGGTTCCGTATAATCGAGGGTGACATCCCCGATGGTGGCTTCTACCGGTCGTCGGGTCGTGTTGAATCCCAGTTGAAACTCGTCCGCCTCCAGCTGGAGATAATCCAGTGGAGTCACCCCGTCGGCCTTGGTCACCGAAAGGGCCCCGACGGTCAGCCTTCCCGCCGCTCCCAGGTCGGTCAGCAGCAGGGCTCCACTCATCCCCGAGGAAACGACCCGCACCCCTTCGGGTTCCGCGCCCAGAACCAGGCTGGTGGCGGCGCCGCTGACCGCCACCGTTACCGTGTCCGCGGTCTTTTGGAACTCGAAGCTGCCGTTGACGGTGGCGGAAACATCCCCGACTTCCAAGGCCAACTGAACGGTTCCGCCGAGTAGTTCGCCGCCGGTATCGATGATCACGGACTCCGCCGTGGCCAGGAAGCCGTCCAGGGCGAGGGTGAACTGTTCGGCTTCGATTAGCAGCTCCCCCTCGTGGCCCGGGGACAGATCCACGGTCACGGTGAGGTCAGCCACCGTTGCGTTGACATCGGCGTCGGGAAACAGTTCGACCGCACCTACGGACAGGGCGATCTGACCGGCGAACATTGGATCCGGATCGATGGTGTAGCCGAAGTTCGTAGCGGTCATGCTCAATCCCGACACCCTCAGCACCGCTCCGAAATCGATCGTGGCCGTTGTGCTCAACTCGGCAGCGGCCACCGTAAAACCGGTTTCGCTGAACCGTAGATCAGAAGCTGATCCACTAAGCTCTGGGAAACGGGGAGAGCTCGCGGCTGTACTGGAAATGGTTAACTCGAAGGGATCCAGAGACAGCCCTACCTCCTCGGCTGATACCTGCAGCAGATCGCCGACCTGTACTGCCAGGGTGGCTACGGCAAGGCTGAGATCGGCCGTGGCCAGGTCGTAATTGCCGGCGATCCCCTCTGCAGCAGCATAAAACGCGCTCTGGTCTTCAAACACGCCAGCCGAAGCTGCAGTAATCTCGATAGTGCCGGCAAGATCGTCGCTGGTCGTCGAATAGTCGATATCCTGGAAGGAGAGGGACAGGGTATTCACGGTGAGCACGCCCGCCCAACCGACCTGGTCCACTACAATCGTCGCGTTAGCCAGGGAGAAACCGTCCGTTCTCACGACCAGGTCGTCGATTTCAATACCCGTGTCGTCCAGCGGTGTCAGCTTCACGGACAGAGCATCCAGCTCGAAAACCATCTGGTCAACCGGGCCGTCCGGATCGTAGCCCAGGGAAACCCCGGTTGCCGTGGCGGTGAGTAAATCGGGAATGACCAGATCGAACCGATCCGCTGTCAGGTCGAACCGGCCACCCAACTTGGATGTGTTGGCAAGGGTATAGGCTCCCTCAAGGGCGATTTGATCCCCATCGGCGTCCACTATTCCGGCTCTCAATCCGTCGCCGATGAATATGGAGGCGTTTCCGCATTCGATCCCAACGCTGCCGGACCAGGTGGAAGCGACCGGATCGTAGGTGATATCGAAAACCAGGGTGGGGGAATTGATTGCAGCCCAACCGCCCAGCTGAACATCACCCGGGGATATGGTAGTCTCTCCCGATACGGCACCGCTGGCGTACTGATCCAGTATATCCCCGATAACCGATTGGATATTCGTGGTGTTGCCGATATCGCTGACAACGAGCTCCAGCTTTTCTGCATCCTGCTGTACGTCAAAGTACAACCCCTGGCCGATCGGCAGCCCCTCTATAGCAGCGAACTCACCCTGGAGCTGACCGTAGGTCAGGAGCGTGAAGGTGTCTCCCGCCTGGGGAGTGTAGTCGTCGATGAGCTCGATTTTCAGGGTTCCGCCGATGGTGAGCGTACCGGTCACGTTCAACTGGTCGTACTGGGATCCGGCGGTCAGGCCTCCGATCTCTATATGGAGGATGGTGCCCCCTTCTACGAATCCGCCGGGTTCAACCTCACCGTTCAGGAGGGTATAGTCACCAACGATGTCGAGCTTTCCCGGAGAATCGCCCGGACTGCAGAGCCCGCTGACCAGGACATCCCCGAAAACCGTACCGGTTCCGGTGAGACTCTCTACGGTCAGACCGTTCGGCAGCACCAAGGGTAGATCGGGGGTCAGGTGCACGAATGGAGGCGGATTCGCCGCGTCGAGAGTTTGTACGAGTTTATCCGCTGAACTCAACTGATCCGAGGCTCCGAAAGATGCGCCAACAACCGAGTCTTTCCGCTCGGATTGATCCAATCCCTCCATCCCGGAAGCGAGAATCTCTATTCCCTGCGTGGCGACAACGGGTTCTTCAGGAGGCGGTTCAGCCGCGGGGTGCTCTGACGCTGGCTTCTCTGATGCGCGGACCCCTGATGCGAGACCCTCCAGCGGGTCGGCCCCAGGAATAGCGAGCGAAACGTTCTCGTCCGGCGCATCTTCGGATTTTGTGGTCTGATCCACTTCCGTGTCGAACAGATCGACCAGTTGTTGTTCCGGCGCGTAGGCATGGAGATCCCGATGCGCACCGGTGATTTCCTCGCTGGCATCGATCTTGATAGTCGTGGTCAGGGGATCGAGAGCAGGTGCATTGGCAGCAAGGAGCTGTTCGCCCAAACCACTGCCCGACAACAGGAGGCGAGGTTCGAGGGTCTCGAGCCGATATGATGAATCCATGTAATCCGGCTGTTCCACCTCCAGGCTCGCTTGATAACTACCTAAACTCTCCCGATAACCGATTTTTTCAAATACAGTTATGTCTTTTAGCAGGAACGAACTGGCACAATCAGCATAAACCAGGGCGCATCGGCGTGGAATCAGAAATTAAGACTAAAATTGACGTATTTTACGTACTAGTTGGACCGGAGCCAAGTAATACTAAAGTATTAGATGTTCCAGTGACCCATTTTGCCAAATAACAGTCGAGCTTTGTCCTGAAGGGTATTTCTGCACTTTTTTAAACAGTGGTGATGTCCAAAGCCGTGAACAAGGAAATCGTTTCCAGGGCCATCTTTAAGCCTGTCCCTGCCAAATCCGCCGAAAAGCCTGTCGTTGCCCCTACCACCGAAAAGCCAATCGTCGCCATCCCCTCCGTACAGACGATCATTGCCTGATCCGCCATATATGCAGTCGTTGCCTAATCCGCCGTAGATTATCGCATCTACATCGACTTTGTTTGAAATTCGAATCGTATCATCCCCCGCCCCACCGTAAACTATGATCTTGCATAAAGCCTCATCGACGAAGAACTTCTCTACAACATCAGTATCCAAGGCCCGGATCGTTACGACGTATTGGCGGCGGCAGGCCTGCCAACGGATACTAATCCGATCTCGTCCATCGCTTCCAAAAATGCTCAATATGTATTTTTCGGGCTCCTCCTGACATGGCTTGAGAATCCAAGCACCCACTCTGACTTCGAGACAGGTCGTATCCGAGCCGCCGTCATCGTCTTTGACTGTGAATTTTACAGTGTAGTTGTCGCGTTTTTCAGGTGTAAATTCCCAGGCTGTCCCTGTTCCAGCAGCTACGAGAACGTTGGAACTATTGCGGATTTCCCAGCACGCGATGTGCGTGTCAAGCGGACCCGGGTCGGTGTATGTCCCTTCAAAGCTCATGATTTGTCCCGGAATACCACTGGTTTTCCCAGCCAGGCTAGCCGTCGGGGCTATGTTTTGAACCGTCACTGTGACAACTTCGATATCAGCAAAGGCGCCCTGGCTCAGCAGAAGAGTCACCGTATAGTTGTCCGAAGTAGTGCCACTCGGACTATCATCCAGATAGCGGTGCGTCAGTTTGAATGCAACAACACCGGCTGCATACGAATAGCTCTGGACCGGACTGCCGTCTCCCCAATCGACCATCAGAGCGAACCAACGGCCGCCTGTATTGGCTACCTCGCCCGTCAATAAAGCGTCTGCATTTTCCACTATGGGTGAGGTGATCGCCACATTCCTGAAATCCGGCTCAAAGACGACATTCACCGTCCAGAAGGAAACGGACAATGTATCCGGCAATCGCTTGCCATCAGGCCGTACAGGATGTCCTACCGCGGTGGCAGTGTTTATCAGCTCCCCTTCAAGACCGGCATCGCCGAAACGAATCCCCGCGATCGCGCCGCTGCCTGCCAAATGGACCTCCAAACGGCTAACGCCAGCGGCGCCTACGTCGACCACCTGGTAGCTGTTGTTGCCCATTCTCGGTAAATAAGTGGTGGAAATGACTTTTCCGGTTGCGGTGAGGGCGATTATTTTCCCACCTCTCTCGTCGCAGTCGATATCCAGCATCTGCAGAGCTTGCACATTGACCGGAGTATCGAAGGTGAAGATGAACGTTCCCCCCCGGATATTGTCATCCGGATCGGATCGATCGGCGTCCTCCGAGATTATTAATATTTTCCCGAGAGCCTGACTGTTCTCTCCGGGTCGCCCCGCACCGCCACCATCACCACGACCAGGACCGCAGAAATCCCGATTCGGCGTGCCCAGATCCCAATCACAGCCGCTTGGCTGGCTGCTATCAAAGATCATGGCTGGATGATGCAGCGGATCATTCGTGGTGACCGTAATACCGAGCGAAGAAAACTCATCATCTATGATCTGACCGGTGGTCAAAGCGTTCCCGTACCCGTCGATCTCAAAATCCATGTCGGGCAGACCGTATCCAGGGGTGTAGCTGCGGTCGAACTCTACCACTTGCCCCGGTTGAAGCACACCGCTCCAGATCTCATGGTCACCATGGGGATTTATCAAGAGATCATAGACGTGGGCACCACTGTCCAGGACCACATCTCCGGTGTTTTCCACCCGGAAATGGTAGGTGATGGTCTCACCAGCCCGCACCGTCTCAGGTCCAGTCTTGGTCAACTCGATACCGGTTGTGAAAAAACCGAAATCGATATCTATACTGTGCTCACCTTCGGTCAGCGTCACCAAGTTTGACCGACACGTCGACAAATCTCCATCACTATCTGCTGTCTCATCGCAGCCCCGGTTCTGGAGCGTAGCATACCAGCCTTCCAGCACTCCTCCAGCAAGGAAGTTGTCAGGGGAAACCTCTATGACATAGGTTCCGGGATCCAAATCGGTAAATTTATAATTGCCATGGGAATCTGTTGTGGTGAAGGTTATCAGATTACCCGCCCCGTTGAGTAAATTGACAATCACCCCTGCAATTCCCGGCTCCCCGGTATCCTGTATCCCGTCCACAAGATGGCAGGGTCCATGATACAGATCATGCCAGATCGTATCGCCAAGAGACGCCGGCTCCGGAGCCAGACCCAACCAATGCGCAGGATCTTCGTCGCTCACTGTAGGACCACCATCGACAGGTGTAGCAGTGACAGTCGCCATGTTGCCGTGCTGGCCTGTTGTTACGGTTGTAGCCCAAGTGAACAGCCATTCCTCGCCGGGATCCAATTGACAATTGTGGTTTGTGTCACCGATGTTGTAGGGACAACCGTAGATCATATCCGGACTGAAATCGTCCTCGGGTATAGTCGGTGTTCCATTGTCGTCGATTACGATAACGTTGGTAAGAGCGACTTCGCCGGGATTAGAAATAACATAAGTAAAGGTGACGAGCTCGCCTACAGCGACTTCCAATCCCGGCGGATCATCGGCATCGATACCAAAGTCATATACATCGGTCGAGCTTCCGGAGTCTCCTCCATCGCTCAGATCAGCGCCCTTCTCATTCTCGATCTCGAACTGGTTCTTGACCGCTTCATACTCACCGGTTAAAAACGCATTCTGTACCATGGAGAGGATCTCATTCTCCGAGAACGCATAGTCTATGTTGGGATGAGCAGCATTTAGGAGAGCAGCAGCAGAGTGACGCAACAACGCATCAACTCCGCCGCCCTTAGCTTTTAGTGCATCCAGCAGTGTCAATTTGCAGCATATATCCACCTTGAATACCGTATTGTACTTATCACAAGGTCGATATTCGACCCAATCATCGAAGTGATGGCACTGCTTCCAGTAACCCGGGGTAAGACCTTCATCTCCTCCCCCATCCTCCGAGACTTTTACGTACTTTTCGATATCCACCACTGCTGCCGTTCCTGCCGGCCGCACCGTAACTGTCACTGTAGCGGTGTCCGTACCTCCCTTGCCATCATCCACCGTGTAGCTGAAACTGTCTTCACCGTTGAAGTCTGCAGCCGGCGTGT
>CAZPQC010000043.1:0-27213 GCA_964588525.1 uncultured Spirochaetaceae bacterium | reverse complement strand
ATGTCATTGACGATGATCGGGGCCAGTCCCAGGGAGGGTTCGTCCACCATGATCAGCTCAGGGGCGCTCATCAGGGCACGGGCGATGGCCAGCATCTGCCTCTCCCCCCCGCTCAGGGTGCGGGAGACCTGGTTCTTGCGTTCCTCCAGCCTGGGAAACCACTGGTAAACCCGCTTGAGGTTCTTGCCAACGTTCTTCATGTTGTGGTGGGCTCCGAGCAGGAGATTGTCCAAAACGCTCATGGAGGCGAACACCCCCCGGCCTTCCGGCACCAGGCACAGCCCGGCCCGGACATTGCGGTCGGCCGGCACGCCGCTGATCGACTTGTTCTTGAAGGTGATATCCCCCGAATTGGGCGTGTTGATTCCCAAAGAGGTCTCCAGAAGGGTCGTCTTTCCCGCCCCGTTCGCCCCGATCAGGACGACGATCTCTCCCCGATGCACCTCGAGGCTGACATTTTTCAAGGCGTTGATGTGCCCGTAGGCAACCGAAAGGCCCTCCACCCGAAGCAGCACCTCATTCTGCGCCAAGATACGCCTCCAGGACCTTCGGGTTTTTCTGGATTTCCTCCGGAATGCCCGCGGCGATCGTCTCGCCGAAGTTGAGCACCGTGACCCAGTCGGAGAGATTCATCAGCATCTTCACGTCGTGACTGATTACCACCACGGTGACCCCCATCTCCCCGATGCGGCGGATCACATCCTCGACCAGCTCGGTTTCCTGAGATCCCATGCCGCTGTTCGGTTCGTCGAGGAGAACGATCTTCGGCTTGGAAACCAAAGCACGGGCGATCTGCACGAACTGGCGTTCCGCCCACACCAGATCCACAGCCCAGCGATCGGCGTCTTTCTCCATGCCGACCAGGGCCAGGGCTTCCCGGGCGGCCTCCTCTATTTGCCTCTCGATCACCGAGCGCCTGAAAGGCAGCCTCAAGAAGATGTCGAACAAGTCTCGGGAACGGAAGCGATAGGACCCGGCCATGACGTTTTCCAACACGGTGAGGTTGGAAACGAGCTTTCCTCCCTGGAAGGTGCGACGGACGCCCATCCCGGCGATTACGTGGGGCTTGAGTCCTGTAAGAGCGTCTGTTTCAAGGTGAATCGTCCCGCCTTCCGGGACGAGATGACCGGTGATGCAGTTGAAGAGAGTGGTTTTCCCCGAGCCATTGGGACCGATGATCCCATGAACCCGATTCTTCTCGATGTCGAAACTGACCTCTTTCAAGGCCCGCAGAGCCCCGAAGGACTTGCTCACCCCTTGAATCGATAGCATGAATCGGTGCCGCCCCTGCAACGCATGATTAGCCTGTCATAGGTAGGTGCACAATATAGACAATCCGTTTTGAAGCGTCAAGAATCGGCACGCTGCGTTTTGTACGGATTTGTGCTAAGATAGGCAGGCCATGAAGTTGGTCGTCTTCGTGTTGAACAAGGAAGAGCTCCTCGACGAGGTGCTGGCCGCCTACATGGAAGCGGAGGTGCCCGGAGCCACCATCCTGGATTCCGAGGGGATGGGCCGATTTCTCACCTACGAAGTACCCCTGTTCGCGAGTTTCAAAGAGTTCATGAAGGGGAACAAGCCCTATAACAAAACAATTTTCTCGGTTGTGGACAAAGACGAGAAGGTGAAGCGGCTCGAGGAGCTGATCGAGAAAGTGTGCGGGCCTTTGAGCGAACCGGGGACGGGTGTGCTGTTCTCTGTTCCCGTCGACTACGTGCGGGGCCTGCGCAGGCTGGAGGAGGATTCATGAACGCCCTCGCGGATCTGCTGGAGACCGGCACCATCAAGCTGGAGCTCGAAGCGCGGAAAAAGAACGAGGCCCTTCAGGAACTGGTCGAGCTTCTTCACCGGGCCGGCAGGATCGAAGATCCGGAAGCGACCCTGGGCGGGTTGATGGAGCGGGAAAAGCTCACCAGCACGGGCATCGGTTCGGGGATAGCCATTCCCCACCTGCTCAGCCCGGATGTGGGGCAAACGGTTATGGCCTTCGGACGCAAACGGGAGGGCCTGCGCTTCGACTCGGTGGACAATCAGCCGGTGAACTTGATCTTCCTGGTGGTGGGACCGAAGCATCGGGAGTACGCCCACCTGCGGCTGCTGAGCCGCCTTTCGCGGCTGCTCCACGACGGGAGCTTCCGCCGGAGGCTGCTGGAGGCGGATACTGCCGAGGAGATCCTGCAGACCCTGCGCCGGGAAGAGGACAAGGAGGGATAGATGGACGTGCTTCAGAAGTGGAAAATCGTTCGGATCGTCATGACCGTTTTCTACCTCATGGGGGGCTGGCTGCTTTTCACCGGTACCGTGGCTCCCTTTCCCCTTCTGCTCGGGTTGTTCTTTTCCACGGTCATCGCCCTGCTCACCTACAACCTCTTCATCGAAGAGCAGGAGGCGGCGCGGAGGGCTCTCATTCCCCGGATCTACCTGCTGATCGGATACCTGGTTTTGATCATGGTCAAGGTGTACATCGCTTCCTTCCGCATCGCCTGGAAAGTGGTGAGCGGCGACATCACCCCGAGGATCGTCCACTTCCGCAGCCGCCTGCGCTCCGACCTGGCACGCGTGGCTTTGGCCAATTCCATCACCCTGACACCCGGAACGCTGACCCTGGACCTGGAGCAGGATCACCTGGTCGTGCACTGGCTGGACGCCCCGACCACGCATTCCGGGCACGCCGCCCGTCTCATTGCCCGCCCTTTCGAGCGCTGGCTCAAAAGGATCTGGGTGTAGCAAAAGGAGTTCGAGACTTATGGACGTAGCAATACTGCTGGATACCGGAATCTACTGCTTGCTGGGCGTTACGGTATTGAGCCTGGTGCGCGTGGTGATCGGACCGGAACCGGAGGACCGGATGATCGGGTTGAATCTGACAGCTTCCCAGGTCCTGGCCATCCTGGTCCTGTCCGCCCTCAGGCTCGACCGGGCCATCTTTCTGGATGTGGCCCTGGTCTACGCCATCCTCGGTTTTGTCGGAATGCTGGCCATCGCCCGCTCGGTGGGCAGCAGGGAGGGATCCCCATGATCTGGGTCGTCGCCGTTTTTCTCCTGCTGGGCGTCTTCTTCGGCATAACCGGAAACATCGGGGTTCTGCGATTCCCCGACGTTTTTACACGCCTGCACGCCGCGGCCAAGTGCAGCACCACCTCGGTTTTTTCCATCCTCCTTGCCTGCATGCTTCTCAAAGGGTGGGATCCCATGAGCTGGCGCATCCTGGTCATCGCGCTGTTCTTCCTGATCACCAGCCCCGTGTCCGCCCACATCATCGGGCGCTCGGCCTGGATGAGGGGCCTGATGCCGTGGGGGAGAAAACAGCGAAAATGGTAGTCGTACTTCTCCTCCTGCTGCTTCTGCTCGCCGTGCTGGTTCTCGGCTTTCGCAACCTGTTGAGCTCGGTCATCCTGCTGGGGGTCTTCTCCCTGATATGTGCGCTGCTGTTCTTCGTTCTCAAAGCCCCGGATCTGGCCATTGCCGAGGCCGCCGTTGGCGCCGGCCTGGCCACGGCGCTGTTCGTCCAGGCGGTTCGAAAAACCGGTAATCCGGAGAACTAGCGGTGAGACGGATCCTGCTCTGGTTCTTCACCGGCCTTGTGCTCGCGGCTCTCGGGACCCTGCTGCTCTGCTCCGGCCCGGCATTGTTCACCCGGAGTCCGTCGGGGTCGGAACCCGCAGCCGCCGGCGAACCCGCCCCCCAGGTGGTTCTATCCGAGCGGATGCGGGAGCACTTTTTCCTCCGCGCCGTGGCGGAATCGGGAGCGATCAACCTGGTCTCGGCTATCTACCTCGGCTACCGGGCTTTCGACACACTGGGTGAAACGATCGTGCTGGTCTTGTCCGTGGCCGGAGTGCTCCTGCTGACCGGAGTCAGGCAATGAAAGAATCGACCATCGTGGACTTAGTCTCCCGCAAGCTCGTTCCTTATATCCTGCTGTTCGGTCTCTACCTCATCTCCTTCGGCCATCTGTCACCGGGTGGAGGCTTCCAAGGCGGAGCGGTGCTGTCCTCAGGCGTCCTGCTCCTCTGCCTGTCCCGCGGCGTGAAGACGACCCGCCTGCTGTTCACCTCCAGGGCGGTCAGCGCACTGGAAATCACAGCCTTTACCCTGTTTCTGGTCATGGCCGCAGCGGGCATGGCCGTGGGCGTGTCCTTTTTGGGCAATTTCCTTCCTTTAGGAAGGATCGGGGAGGTGCCCAGCGCCGGCTTCATCCTGTTCCTCAACCTGGTTATCGGCCTGGAAGTCGGGGCGGGTATCACCCTGATCTGCTTCTCCCTGCTGAAGGAAGACTGACCCGTGGCCGCCGCGCTCATTCTGCTGCTGATCCTCACCGGCGTGGCCGGAATGATCCTGGCCGACAATCTGATCAAGAAAATCATGTCATTGAGCATCCTGAACAGCGCTCTGGTGATCCTGTTCGTCTGGGCCGGCTCCCTGGCCGGCAGTGAGGCGCCGATCCTCTTGGCGGGGGTCCGGGACATCGTGGATCCGCTGCCCCAGGCGGTGATGCTGACGGCGATCGTGATCGGTATCTGCGTGACCGCGGTGGCTCTGGCCTTCGTGCTGCGGATCCACGACAGCTGGGGTACGGTCAGCAGGCGCAGGCTCGAAGAGCTCAGGAATAAAGAAGATGGCTGAGGCGCTCGCCCTGCTGATCCTGTTACCCTTCACCGCCAGCCTGCTCTGCCTCCTGGCCCGCTTCCTCCGCCGTCTCCTCCTGGCTCAGATCGCCGCCGCGGTTTCGATTGCCGGTATCCTTCTGATTCTCGCACTGCTTGTTCCCGCAGTCCGCGGCCGGGCCGTGCTCAGCTATGCCATGGGCGGCTGGGCCGAACCGCTGGGCATTGCCCTTTACCTGGACGGGCTCGCCTGGATCGCTTCGGTCATGGGCACGGTGGTCGGCCTCTGCGCCCTGCTCTTTGCCTTCGGTGAAAAGCGCTACCGAAGCGATTTCTACTTCTTCTTCCTCATGCTCCTGGCCGGAATGGAGGGAGTGATTCTCACGGGGGACCTGTTCAACATGTTCGTGTTCATCGAGATCGTATCGATTTCCTCGTATCTGCTGATCGCCTATTCGCTGGATCCGGCAGACCTCTGGGCCAGTCTCCGCTACCTGCTGCTCAGCTCCCTGTCCATCGCCGTGTTCCTCATGGGATTGTTTCTGGTCTACCGCTCTACGGGCACCTTCTCCATCCGCTTGATTGAAGCGAGCCTGAGCTCCGGCGGCGGGAGTGTCCCGGCGGCGGCATCCGCCTCCGCTGCCGGGACCGCCAAAGCCCTCGGCCTGGCCGCGGCGGCTCTCACCGTCGGCGTAGGCCTGAAGGCCGCTTTTGTGCCGCTGCACACCTGGCTGCCCGATGCCCATGCCGCGGCTCCGCATCCGGTTTCGGCGCTGCTGTCCGGGGTGATGATCAAGATATCCTTCCTGGCCGTCTGGCGCATCCTGTCCGCCTTCTCCTCTACGGGCATCCAGGCGCTGTTCCGCTGGCTCGGCCCCCTTACAGCGCTCCTGGCCGTGGTCCTGGCTCTCAGCCAGACCGACGGCAAACGGCTCCTGGCCTTTTCCTCCGTATCGCAGATGGGTCTGATCACGGCGGCTTTCGGTGCAGCCGCCGGGGGGGAGGCGGCCGGCCTGATCGCCTCCCTGGCCCACATCCTCAGCCACTCCCTGTTCAAGAGCCTGCTGTTCCTGTCGGTCGGCGCGGCCATCCATCTGACCGGTGAACGCGATCTGCAACGAAGCGGCGGCAGCCCGCCGCCGTTCTGGCTGATGATCTTCTTCCTGGTGGGGGCGCTTTCCATCAGCGGGCTGCCGCCCACGGGCGGTTATGTCAGCAAGACCCTGGTGGTCTCCCTGTTCAAATCCTCTCCGCTGCTGGCAACGGCCCTGCGCCTGACCGCCGTCGGGACGGCCGCCTCGATGATCAAATTGTCCGGGATGTTCCGCCGAAGCAGGGCAGCATCGCTTCCGGAGGCTGCGCTCACTGCCGAGTCCGGGCGGCCTGCCCTGTCTCCGTTCTGCCTGATCGCCCTGTCGCTGCTCGCCCTGCTCTGCCTGGCCGGAGGAGTGGCTCCCCGCTTCCTGATGCAATCCCTGGTCCTGCCGGCCGTGGGGGCTCCGCGGGCCCGATTCCCATCGGTCTATACAGCCCGGCACCTGATCGAATCGGGGATCTACGCGGCCCTCGCGGTTGGACTGTACCTGCTGGCACGCACCCGCCGGGCGGGCAAAGTATTGAAGGGGATCCGGGAGCTTCGACTTTCCCTGGACGGCGCCCTGCTTCTGGTGGTGGCCGCTGTTGTCGTATTCGCCGTGATCGGAAATATGCTTGGAGGCGTTCCCGGGGGCCTCTTCTACCCCTCGCTTTTTTCCCGGTGAAGCCCGTCCAGCACGCGCACCAGACGGGTGAAGGCCTGGTTCACCGGTACCCGCAGGCCCAGGGCTTGCGCCTCCCGCACGATCGCACCGTTGATGAAGTCGATCTCGGAGGGCCGCTTCCGGTCGAAGTCCTGCAGCATGGAAGATCGATTGCCGCCGGTTTTTTCAGCGACCTGGTACACCATCTGCAGCGGGTCGTCGTAGGTCAGGCGCACCCCCTTCTTCTCTGCCACCGCCACCGCCTCCGCCACCAGATCGGCCATCAGGGCCTTGGTGTCGGGAAAATCGAGGAGCCTGCCGTTGGGAAGGCCGGTGAGAGCGGTCAGGGCGTTGATCCCCACGTTGATGATGAGCTTGCTCCAGATCAGATCGTCGATGTTTTCCTCCAGGTCCGTCTCCAAACCCGCCGCGTTCAGAGCATCGACAAAACCCTGGAGCTTTTCGTTATTGCGATCCGACATGCACAGATGAGTGGGTCCCCGCCCGGCGTGGCGGATCCGCCCAGGTGATAGAAAGGTGGCTCCCTGGGAGGTCACCCCGGCGGCGGTCCGTGCCTCGCCGAAATGCTCCTTCAGGATCCCCTCGTTGCCCAGGCCGTTCTGCATGGTCACGGCGATGGTCTCACCTCGGCCGAGCCCGGCGAACTGCCGCGCCACCGCCTCCGTCGCCGCAGACTTGACGAAGATGATGAGAATCTCTGCATCCTCGAGCTCTTGGGCCTCGGTCGTGGCTGCGGGATGACATAAATCCTCCCGGCCGCTGGCCAGGTCTTCGATGATCAGGCCATCCCGGCGTATCGCTTCCACGTGCTCCCGGTAGATGTCGTAGAGAAGCACCTCCTGCCCGGCCCGGGCAAGCCTGCCCCCGAACAGCGATCCCATGGCCCCCGCTCCGACGATGCCGATCTTCATTTCACGATCCCTCCGCTCCTTCGCCGCTGCAGAAGATCCCTGCTGGCGGGAAGGCCGTGCAAGCTCTCCGCCGCCTTTACCGCCTTGACCACGGCCCGGGCCATGACCCAGGCGGCGATCGCCCCGACTCGAAGTGGATCCGCCCTCAGCTCGCCGGTGGCCATACAGAAGGTTACATCCCCGTCTCCGAGGGTGTGAATCGGAACAATCGTTCGAGCGTAGCCGTCCTGAGCCATCATGGCTACCCGGGTTGCATATGCTTTATCCAGAACGGCATTGGTGGCCACCACTCCGATGGTGGTATTGGATGGAAATCCCTCTTTGTACTGCTCGTTCCGGGTCGTGAGCAGCCGCATGGCCCCGGCCACGCCCGTACGTTCCGGATTGAGCGTTCCCGCCAGGGTTTCACCGGTCTCCGGATCCATCACGTCACCGTTGCAGTTAACGGCTACGATGGCCCCCACGATCAGCTCCCCCACCGAGAAGCTGGCCACGCCCAGGCCGCCCTTCACCATACCCCGGGCGTTTCCCTCCAGGCGGCCTATGGCGGCTCCCGTACCCGCACCGACATTGCCCTGCTCCGTGTTGATTGCGGAAGCATTCAGGCAGGCCTGATAGCCCATAGCGGCATCGGGGCGGACTCGATGGTCGGCAAAGGCCAGATCGTTCAACGCGGCAGAAGGTACAATGGGCACTCTGGTCGGACCGATATTGTAACCGATCCCCTGCTCCTCGAGGTAGCGCATCACCCCTCCGGCGCAGTCCAGGCCGTACGCGCTGCCGCCGGTGAGCACGACTGCGTGGGCTTCGGTGACCACGTTTTCCGGGCGCAGGCAGTCTGTTTCCCGCGTCGCCGGTGCGCCTCCAAATACGCTGATCCCGGGGGTTGCACCCTTCCTGCAGAGGACGACGGTACAGCCGGTACCGGCCTGAAGATCCTGGGCGTGTCCGACCTCGATACCCGGAACATCGGTAATCGTATCCTTCAAAGCTCAGCTCCTTGCTTTCGTTCTGCAAACCAGCCGAACCGGCTGAAATCTGCGGTTTCCCGCACCGGGTCGGTTGCCAGGACCCTACTGTAGGAACTCAGCGGGCTGATTGTCAACGATGTTTCTTGAACAGGAGCTGCTTTTTGTATAAAACTTCACTCAAAACTTCATCTGCTAGCAAGGAACAAATCGATGAGCGAGAAAAGCAAGGAACTCAAGAAAGTACTGATCTCCGACCTGTGGAGCATGAAGGAGAAGGGGGAGAAGATCTCGATGATAACCGCCTACTCCTACCCTCAAGGGTTGATCGTGGACGAGGCGGGGATCGACGTAATCCTGGTCGGGGACTCTCTCGGCATGGTCGAGCTGGGCTACAGGGACACCGTACCGGTCACCATGGAGGAGATGCTCTCCCACACCAAGGCGGTGACCCGGGCCGTGAAGCGGGCCCACGTCGTATCCGATATGCCCTTCATGTCCTACAACATCTCCATCGAGCAGGCCGTGACCAATGCGGGCATCCTCTACAAGGACGGCGTCGCGGATTCGATCAAGCTGGAAGGCGGCCAGGATATGGCTGAAGCGGTGGCCGCCATCCACCGCGCCGGCATTCCGGTGTTCGGCCACATCGGCCTCACCCCCCAAACCGCGGCCCTGCTGGGCGGATTCAAGGTGCAGGGCAAATCCATCGACCAGGCCAAAAAGGTTTACGACGATGCGGTGGCCCTGGAAGAGGCGGGCGCCTTTGCCCTGATTCTCGAAGCCATCCCCAAGGAACTGGCCGCGCTGATCACGGAGAAGGTACGCATCCCCACAGTGGGAATCGGCGCCGGCGTCGGCTGCGACGGCCAGGTCCTTGTGCTCCACGATATGGTGGGATTGTTCAAACGCTTCACCCCGAAGTTCGTCAAGGTCTACGCAGATGTGTACACGACCCAGGTGAAGGCCGTAAAAGAGTATATCGAGGATATCCGTTCTGCCGATTTTCCGGGGGCCGAACATTCCTTCGGCATGGCTGCAGACACGATAGAGCAGCTGCGAAAACAGCTCGGATCGTGAAAAAGGTAGCCGCCTCACTGCTCCTGCTGTTCGCAGCATTCTGCATCTCCGCCCAGGAGGAGAGCGATAACTTCGATGACCTGTTCGAGGGGGAGATCCTGGAACAGGAGGGAGAGCCGGCCGTAGAGGAAGGCAACCAGGAGGATCTGTTCGAAGAGGATCTCTTCGAAGAATCAGCCGAGCAGGAGGGGGAAGCGGAGGAAGTCGCCCCGGAGGAAGCCTTCCTGGTCTCCGAACAGCTGGAGTGGGGCGGCAGCTTCGACCTTGATTTTTCCACTCAGGTTGTCTGGGACGGCTATCCGGCTCCCTGGGAATCTCGGTTCTGGCAGGAAGGCGCTTCCTCTCTCATCTCGAAATTGGCGGGAGAGCTGTTCTTCGATGCCCGGCCGGAACGGGATTTTCGGGTTTTCGGAAAGGTAAAGGCGGCCTACCAGTATCCAGCTAACTGGGACGTGGAGATCTTCGAGCTGTTCTCGGATTTCCAGATCAAGGAGCTGCTGTTCTTCCGGGTCGGCAAGCAGACCGTTCAGTGGGGGGTCGGCTACTTCTTCAGCCCCGCCGATGTGCTCAACCTCGTGTCCATCGATCCCGAGGATCCCGGGGCCGAGCGAGAGGGACCGATTTCGGTAAAGATGCACCTGCCCTTTGCCGCCCACAATGCCTATCTCTACCTGGTAGCCAACGATATAGACAAACCGTACGAGATCGCCGTGGCGCCCAAGCTGGAGCTGCTTCTGGGCAACTACGAGCTGGGCCTCGGCGCCTTCTACCAGATCGACCTGACGCCCAAGGGCATGCTCACGTTGACGGGTCCCCTGTGGGATCTGGACCTGTTCGCCGAAGCCATGATCCAGTGGGGTTCGGACCGTACGTTCTACGATCCCGGACATACACCAGATACTTACACAATTGATGACAGATTATTGTTTTCCGGCACGACCGGATTCAGTTATATCAACACCGATTGGAATCTCTCCCTGTTCGCCCAGTATTTTTTCAACGGTCAGGGGTGTGCTCCACCGGTAACCGCCCTGGATCCGCTCTACCCCGGTAGACACTACCTGGCCGTCAGCATCGGCTGGTCCGAGCTGCTCGACTCAGCCTTCGGCCTCTCCCTGCTGTACGTGGCCAACTTCAGCGACAGGTCGGGGCTTATCTACCCAAGCGTCATCTGGGCACCGATCGACCATGTGTCGTTCAACAGCGGCTTTCGGATAAGCTATGGGACTTTCGGCGATGAATACGCACCCACCGGTGACACCTTGGCATTCACTTTCGGCGCGTCCCTGGGGGGCGGGCGTTTCTGATGCGAATCAGTTTCTGAAGGCAATCGAAGAATAGAGGTACAGGCATGAGCAAGACCCGGTCCACCAAATCCGCTTCCCGGGTTATCCTCAACCCAACTACCGGCCAGATCGTGGCCGAACGGAAACGCCATACGGGAGGGGATCTGAGTGCCGCGGTCGACAAAGCGCGGCAGGCACAGGCAGACTGGCAGGCTAGGGGTCTGGCGTATCGCTCCCGGATTATCCGGGCCGTGTCCGGTCTTATCGCCGAGCGAGCGAAACCGTTGACCGACACGATCTGCGCCACCTCGGGCAAACCCCGGGTCGACGCCCTGGGCACGGAGCTGCTGACCGCGGCCCTGGTCTGCCGCTACTACCCTCGGCTGGCCCGACACACCTTGCGGCCGAAGCGAATCCGGCGAAGCTCGATCCTCTTCTTCAACAAGCGTTCCCGGCTGGTGAGGGAGCCCTACGGTGTGGTCGGGATCATCAGCCCCTGGAACTACCCGCTGGGCATCCCGATGCACGAGCTGGTCCAGGCGCTGCTTGCCGGGAACACGGTCGTGCTCAAGGTCGCCACCCAGAGTCAGCCGGTCGGGGAAGCAATGGTTGAGCTGTTTCACGACGCCGGCCTGCCGGAGGGCGTTCTCAACCTCATCCACCTGCCCGGCTCGGTGGCCGGGAGAGCCTTCATCCGCTCCGGAATCGACAAGCTCCTGTTTACAGGTTCGACCGAGGTCGGCCGCAGCCTCATGGCTGAGGCGGCGGATCGGCTGCTGCCCCTGAGTCTCGAGTTGGGTGGAAACGATCCGATGATCGTGCTCCAGGATGCCAACCTGAGCCGAGCAGTGGACGGGGCCATCTGGGCGGGCCTCAGCAACTCGGGCCAGTCCTGCGGCGCGGTCGAGCGCATCTACGTGAACGAGCGGATTTACGATCGGTTCGTTGCGCTGCTCAAGCAGCGGATCGGGCGCCTGCGTTTCGGCGTGGAGCTGGGCGCCCTCACGACCATGTCACAACTCAAGACGATTCGCTCCATGGTCGAGGACGCTCGCAAGGCGGGCGCCGAGGTTTGGATCTGCAAAGGGGAGGATGCAAACGGAAAGGATTCAGCCTCAGCGACCTCTAAGGACAAACCGCCCTACTTTCATCCCCCGGTGGTGATCGAGAACGCGGATGAAACCATGCTGGTTCATACCCGGGAAATCTTCGGACCCGTGCTGGCTGTGAAAAAGGTGAAAAACGCCGAGGAGGCACTGCGGTGGGCCAACGATTCCCGGCTGGGACTGTGCGCCTCGATCTGGACCCGAAATCGCCGTGCCGGGCGGAAGCTTTCGGGGCGGCTTCAGGTCGGCGTGGTGATGATCAATGATCACCTGATGAGCCACGGCATGCCGGAAACGCCGTGGGGCGGCTACAAGCAGTCCAGCATCGGACGCTGTCACGGAGAACTGGGATTCTTCGAGGTAACCCAGGCCAAGGTCATTGTGGACGACCTGCTGCATCGCTCACCCCGCAACTTCTGGTGGCTTCCCTACGACGAACACTTGGAGGAAGGGATTCTAGGCGTAATCGACGCTCTGTTCGCCGGCTCCCTGGGGAGGCGTTTGCGGGGATTCTTCAGATTGATGCGGAGTTACCTGGGGAGTTTCAGGCAACCAAAGCAGGATACCCAAACCCGAGATTGATTTGGCCGCTGGAGGCGCCACGGCTGGAAGAACCGCCAGGGTCTACGAGTCGTCCCGAACGTCCGGGCGGCCCCGCTGTTTTTTGAGCGTCGAGCGCCGTTTCTTCTCCTGGAGCCGGCGCTCCCGGGCCGCACTGCCCGGCCGGGTGGACCTTCGGCGCCGGGGCTTTCGTGCCGCCTGACGGATTAGCGAACAGAGCCGGTCCACCGCGTCCTGGCGATTCCGATCCTGAGAGCGAAATCTCTTTGCCTCGATAACCAGGATACCCTCCTCCGACATCCGTCGGCCGGCAAGGACTGCGAGGCGGGACCGCACCTCCTCGGTCAAACTCGGAGAGTCGAGAACATCGAAGCGCAGCTGTACCGCCGAGGAGGTCTTGTTGACCTTCTGGCCGCCGGGACCGGTAGCGCGGACAAACTCGAATCGGATCTCTCTCTCGTCTATGGCGATTTCCGGGGTGACGGTAATTGCGGCCACAACTTCACTTCGCTTCAGCTTGTGTTCGGCCTAGTCTTCCATCTCCTCGAACTCTTCGACCAGGATCGGAGGCACCCACTCTTCCGGCACCCGTTCATCGATATCCAGGTGGGTAACCGTTGTTCTCAGGGGATGCTGCAGCTTCAGCGCGGTCTCTTCGATCGGAAGGAAACGCTCCTCCTCGGTCAGGCCCAGGCGGCAGGGATGAAAGGCCATGCGCTCGTAATAACTCGATCCCGATGATACGTGGATTACCCGTTGAGGATTCGGAGTTGCAAAGGTGTAGATCAGCGGCCGGGCACAGTAGACCCAGGGGCCCCAGTTCAGATAGTTCCACGGTGCCCATTCAACCAGGCCCCGGTCGCGGCGGTAGGCCGAGAGATCCAGATTCACGACCCCCAATGCGCAGGGCACCTCCCGGTTGTAGAAGGCGAACCATGGTGTGGAGACGTGCAGATCCATCCCCCGGGCCGGATGGCGAGGCCGCTCCTTGATCACCACGCTGCCGATCTGCCCGTCCGCCTTCTTCCAGGCAAACTCCCGTACCACATCGTGATTGAGGACGATCTCCCCGTTTCGCAGGGCCACCACGTCCATATCTTTGGTGACATCGATCATGGATTCCACGATGATGTAGGGTTTGTTGGCGTAAAAGCGGTAGGTTACCGAGCAGACCACCTCCGGATAGAGGGGAAGCGGTGCATGACGCTTGGTGGTGAAGAACACCGGCCCGCCCATAGTGGAGTACCCCCCCGGATTTTCCCAGTCCGAGGCGTGGATCCAGGTGCGGGGGGGAGCATAGACACCGGGATTCCAGTGAAGCGAGCCGTTCGTCTCCCGGTGGTGATCGAACACTACATTGGCGTTCTGTTTGAGGTGGATCTCGTCGATTGCACCGCTTTTGGGATGAAGGACGACTTTGTAGTGATTGTTCTGCACCGTCAAACCATAGCCCTCGCCGCTGACCTCGAGATCGGTCGCGTAGCTCGGCGCATCCGCATCCGGGTTTCCGTAGAAGATCAGATACACCTTGGAGGTAAAGGCGGGTACATCGGCCAGGAAGGCCACCTCGACGGTGGTGGTGGGCTGGCAGTGGTCATCCTTCATCTTGTCCCAGGTCGACGAACCGTATACCTGACAGGGCACTTCTTCGGGTCTACCGCTTTCCGGATCGATCCCGACCACCCGGATCTCCCGGGCCGGATCGCTCATTCTGTCGGCGTACAGCCCAAGGAGCAGATGCACCGGCTCCCCTTCCCGGACAAAGCCTTCGGTTTCCTCCAGCACGTTCGATCCGTAGTACCTCCAACGTTTATCCCAGTACCCCCCGGAGGAGGGAGCACGGCTGCTCTGGGACAGCTCCACGGTCTTGTCCTTGGCATCTTTGCACCTGACCTTGACCGTATACTCGGCGCCGTTCTCCCAATCCACCCGGACCGTCAGCTCGTTAGTGCCATGGGGAAGGAAGGCGTTTTTCGCGTCGAATCGCCCGTCGTTGAACACCCAGTAATCCCGGGCCCACTTCCCGTTGACCTCGATCCGTGACACCTCCAGTTCTTCCTTGGTCTCGCCGTCCAGACGAAACTTGATATGGTAGCAGGGTCGTTCGGAATAGGGAAAACCATAATTTATGCACTCCAGCTTCAATGCCATGCTATCCTCCCTGATGGTAGATTGCCGATCGGCTTTCTTCTGTAGAATTCCCGAAGCAGAACAGCAAGAATCCGGCTGCTCCACGGCTATAGCTTAAGGCCTTTTTTCAATCTGTCAAGCGGTACGGCGTTCCGGCGACTCGCGTCCGGCTAATGCCGGTACTCCGGTAGTCCGCATACGGCTAACGCCGGTACTCCGGCCAACCGTATCCTTGACAGACGATCGGTTTTTGGAATCACTAGTCCGGTACGATAGGAGGAGCGCCGTGAGCAAAACCGGAAAGGTCCGTGCCTGGGAGGATACGCTGACGATCCCGACCTACGAGCGGGGTCCGGAGGACAAGAATCCCTCTCTTCTGATGAGCTGGCGTAATCCGATTCACCCGGGCAGCTCGATCATCTATCCCTATCCGCTTCAGGAAACCCTGTTCAACAGAAAAACCGATAAGCAGTGGAAAGCCTTCTTCCTGGAGAACGACTACCTGCGCCTGGCCGTGCTGCCCGAGCTCGGCGGCAGGCTGATGTACGTGTTCGACAAGGCCGCCGGCCAAGAGGCGCTCTACCACAACCACGTTCTCAAGTGGGCCAGGATCGGCATCCGGGGCGCCTGGGTATCCGGCGGAATCGAGTGGAACTTCCCGAACGGACATACCGTGACCTCCTCCTCCCCTATCGACTGCACCATCCGGGAGAACGTCGACGGCAGTACGTCCCTGTTGTTCGGCGACATCGAGCGGATCTCCCGCATGCGCTGGAGCGTAGCCCTTACCCTCCATCCGGATCGGGCTTGCTTCCAGACCGAAATGCGCTTGAACAACCGCACCGCCTTTCCCAATCGCTTCTGGTTCTGGGCAAACTCGGCGGCTCCGGTATCCAAAGATATGGAATACCTGAGCAGCGCCACCAAGGTCATGACCCTCAAGGACGTGATGGATTTCCCGGTCAACGAGGGGGTGGATATCAGCTGGGACAAGAACCACGTCGAGGCCCAGGATATGTTCTGCCTCAACCCACGTTTGCAATACGTGGGCTGGTACAACCACCATCTAAAACGGGGGATGATCAATGTAGCCGATCGAACCGAAGCCCGGGGCACCAAGTTCTATACCTGGGGCAACAGCGACGACGGGGACATCTGGGAGCAGATGCTCACCGATGAGGACGGGCCCTATGCGGAGATGCAGAGCGGTCGGCTGCCCACCATGGGCATCTGGGAGATCCTCTCCCCCTATTCGGAGGAACGGTGGAAAGAGATCTGGTATCCGGTACGCGATATCGGCGCACCCTCCTTCGCCGGCGGCAAGCTGGCCTTCAGTCTGCATGCCGGCAAAGATTCCCTTCAGCTGGGGATCCAGGTGATCGCGGCTCTTCCCGGAGTCGGACTGTCTGTTTCCGTGGGAGAAAATGCGATCTGGGAGGAGCGGACGGACCTCGAACCGGCTGTGCCCTACCTGACCGAAATACCGCTCGGCGGAGCAAAGGCGGAAAACGCAGTTCTCACCATACGTTCCGCCGAGGGTCAATTGCTGGCCCAGAGCATCCGGCCGGAGACCGAGCCGGAGTACAGGGGATACGTCAAGATCAGGGCGGACCGGGAAGGCCCCCGAGCCGAGGAGCAGTGGCTCAACGGGATCGACTTGGAGAAGCTGGGGGATTATGAGAAGGCTCGGAACTCCTATCATCGAGCTCTACAGGACGATCCGGATTTCGGTCCGGCTGAGGTTGCCCTCGGCTTGTTGGATATGCGCCAGGGGAAGTTCTCCGAGGCGGCCTCTCACTTTCAGAAGGTGTTGAAACGGGAGGCGGGGGATGAAGCGGCCCGTTTCCAGCTGGGAGTCTGCCGTATCTATGAGCAGCGATTCGACCAGGCCATCGAGGAGCTCAAGTACCTGCTGCGCAGCCGGCTGTATCGAGCCGGTGCCTCCTATCTGTTGGGAGGACTGTACCTCGGTCGGGGGGACCTTACCGAAGCTCGAGAACAGCTGGAGAAATCGGACAGCCAGTTTCCCGGCAACGGCGAGGCCGGGGCGCTTCTGGCCTGTGCTCTGCGCCGGCAGGGTGAGCCGGAAGCGGCGGCTGCCATCATGCAGCAGATCCTGTCAGAGGATCCGTTGAACTTCCTGGCCCTGGGCGAATCTCTATTTATCGCGCGATCGGGGGATCGGAAGGATGCTGCTGCCCGCAAACAGCTGGAGAAATCCTTTCGCGATGAGGTTCAGTCCTACCTGGAAACCGCATCCGAGTACGCCCGATTCGGACTGTACCAAGAGGCCTACGACATCCTCTCCCTGTACAATGAGGGGGCCAGCCCCACCCGCAAAGCCTATCCCATGGTGGACTACTTCCTGGGGTACTACGGGGAGAAGATCGACGAGAAAAACAGCGCGGATCACCTCCGCAACGCAGCCGAACGCGCCGCGGATTTCGTGTTTCCCCACCGTTTGGAAGCTGAGGCGGTGCTCCGTCGCGCCATAGAGGTGAATCCCCAGGATCACAAGGCCAGATACTATCTCGGCAACCTGCTGTGCAGCATAGGCCGTCCCGGGGAGGCTCTCACCCTGTGGGAGGAAGCGGCCGGGGAGCTGAAAGAGTTCTCGGTTGTCCATCGCAACATCGGCCGGGTGTACTGGAAGGACAGGGAGCAGCCCGACGCGGCGATCCGGGCCTACGAAAGGGCCCTGGCCGCGGATCCGAAGGACTACAAGCTGTATTTCGAGCTGAACTGCATCTTCCTGGACTGCGGGCTGGAGGAGCGGCGCAAAGACCTGATCGAAGCGATCCCCGAAGAGCTGCTGGCAAACGACGTGATCGCCGAAGTGGTCGCAGCCTTCCACACGGACAGGCAGGAGTGGGACCAGGCCCTCGATATCCTCTCCTCCGCGCACTTCTACCCGTGGGAGGTATACAAAGGGGTCCGGCTGCTGTACGTGGACGCCAACATCGGCAAGGGCATCAGCCTCAGCCGGCGGGGAAAGCTCAAAGAGGCGATCGCCTGCTTCGAAAAGGTCTTCGAGTATCCCCGCAACATCGGAGTCGGAGAGCCCTTCTACAAGGCGAACGCCGAGGCCCACTACCGCATCGGTCTGGCTTTGGCCGACTCCGCCGACGAGGCCGGAGCCAAGAAAGCCTGGCAGAAGGCGGCCGAGGAACCCCGGCCGTCGATCAGCGACCTGTGCTACTACCGGGCCCGGGCCCTTCAGCGGCTGGGCAGAAACGAAGAGGCCGAAGCCGCGCTGCAGGAGCTGCTGGAGCAGGCACAGCAAGGGGTAACCGCCAAGAGCGGGGATGTGGCGGAGCACATGTACCTGTCCGGATTGGCCCACAAGGGTCTCGGGCAAACCGTGCAGGCCAAACAGGATTTCCACATCGCCCTGGCCCTGAACCGGGCCCACCGCCGCTGCCACTGGCAGGTCAGCGGCTTCGCGGGGGACTGAATACCAGCCAGGACTGGCAAGCAGCGGGGACTATACACCAGCCTGTACTGAAAACCAGCGGGGATCAGACACCGGCCAGTGCTGACAATCAGCCGGGAGCGGACCTCAGCCGATCCGGGGCTTGCAGAGGATCTCGCAGATCCGGAACTCCTTGATCTTGCGGGCATGAGCGGGGCGAGCCACGATGGCCGTGTCACAGCCCTCATCGGTGCCGCCGACAGCGACGATCTCCCGACCGGTGGGGATCAGGCCGGCTTCCAGGGCCATAATCGACACCTCCACGGCTACCTTCATCCCCTGGGAGAATAAACGCAGCGTGTTGGCGACCACGCTTCCCGGGGTGTTTTCACCGTACAGGCCCTCCGCCACTCCGTCGGCCAGTCCGTGGAGCGTGGTCAACACCCGAACGCCCGCCTGCTCGATTCGCAGCCGCTCCTCTGCGCTCATGATCCAGCCCTCTTCGTCGAAAGCTGAGGAAATGCTCACGGCGACCAGCTCGATGCCGGAGCCGTGGAAAATGTCGGCAGCCTGAAGCGCGGTGTAGCCGTGGGTCGTGGCAAGGACGATCTGCCCGATCCCCAGCTCCTCGGCCCGGCTGCGAGCCAGCCGCAGCGTCGTCTCGGTGTTCTGCTTTCCCCTTTTTTCGAAGTACAGTATTCTTCCATCCATAGAACAGCTCCTCACCACCAGCGTAATCGGAATCGTCCCGATTGTACAATTTTCCCCGAGTTCTACAAAGCAACAAAGATAAAATCCTATTTGACAGAGGTGCCCGGACATGAAATCCTGAATGGCACAAAAAAGAGCAAATCAAAGTATGGAGGATGATCTATGAGCGGTACCGTCGGCATCGGAATCATTGGCGCCGGCTTTATGGGGATGCTCCATGCCCGAGCGTTGTCCCAGCTGGCCGACGTTCGGGTAATGGCGGCCAGCGACCCGGCTCTGAAAAAAGCACCGCGGCTTCCGGGGCGATCCGAGCCGATTCAGCTGTACTCAGATCCCCGAAAACTCCTGGAGAATCCCGACATCCAGGCGGTGGTCATAGCCACACCGGAAGATCTTCATCGTCAGGCCGTGGAGGATGCCGCCGCGGCGGGTAAACACATCTTACTGGAAAAGCCCATCGCCACAACGTTGGAGGACGCCGACGCCATCATCGAGTCGGCGCAGAAGCACGGGGTCCAACTGATGATGGCCCACATCCTGCGCTACGACGTACGCTATGCCCAGATCAAGGCGGCGGTGCAGGAGGGGACGATCGGGAAACCCCTGGTTTGTTACGCCAGACGCAATGCCGTGGTCCAGGAAGCCCGCCGGCTCGGAGGCCGCGTGGAGGTAGAAGAGTACATCTCCGTACACGACATCGACCAGATCTTCTGGTATTTTGAAGACAAGGCGGTCAAGGTCAGTGCCGAGATTGCTGAGGGACCGGTGATGAAGGAACTCGGCGTCCACGACTTCATCTGGATCACGATCCGCTTTGAAAACGGGGGTCTGGGAGTCGTGGAGACCGGCTGGGGGCTTTGCGAATCCATCGTTAAATGGAAGCGACCCAGCACCTGGGGAGGGTTCGGGGATGTCTGCCTGGAGCTGATCGGGGAGAAGGGCTCCCTGTACCTCGACTACCGCCCCATGACCCTGAGCGCCGTGGATGAGGAAGGCTGGAAGTTCCCCGAAACTCTACACTGGCCGGAGATGCACGGAGAGGTGGTCGGGGATGTTCTGGACGAGGACCGCTACTTCGTTGGTGTGGTAAAGGGACAGCGGGAAATCATCTCTACCGCTCAAGATGGAAGAAATGCCTTGGAGGTGGTGCTGGCCGCCCAACGCTCCTATAGAGAGGACAGGCCGGTACGGCTGTAGCCTGGTGTTTTTTCCAGGAACACCGCTGCAGCTCGAATCAGTACTTCATCGCCCCCAGGACGATATTTTCCACGACAAACTTCCAAACGATGATCGCCAGGATCAGCGAAGGGATCAGGGTGAGAAACACACCGGACATGATCATCCCCCAGATCATGTCGGGGTTGTAGATCAGGGATGTCATCACGATCGGCAGAGTCCGGGTACGTTGCGAGCCTCCCAACACCAGACTGTACATGAACTCAGAATAGGAAAGCATGAAGGCAAACAAGCCGGTGGCCACCATGCTGGCCGCCGAAAGCGGAAGGGTAATCTTTCTGAAAACCTGAAGCGGTTTCGCGCCGTCCACGATGGCGGATTCCTCTATTTCGATTGGGATCTTGCGGAAGAACATGGTCAGAATGAGCACGGTGAAAGGCAGAGTCAGCAGGCTGTGCACCAAGATCAGGGCTATTTTCGTATTCAATAGTCCCAAGGATTGAACGATCAGGTAGAAGGGCACGACCAAAGCCGAGGCAGGCACCAGCCGGCACATGATGATTCCCATGAACGTCGGCGCCTTGGCTCTGAAGCGGATGCGGGCGAAGGCGTAGGCAGCCATGCTTCCGAAAACAATGTTCACGCCCATCACAGCCAGAGCTATGGTTGCACTGGTGAGCATGGCCCGAGGGATAAAACGCGCCTCCTCGCTGACCATTGCTCGAGCGGCACCTCGATCCTCATACGCTTCGGGAACTTTACCTGTAAAAATGTACTCGTAGTAGGAGAGAGTCGGTTTCATCGAAAACCAGCGCGGGGGAACCGAGAGCAATACCTTTTCCGGCACTATACCGCCGATAAAAGTCAGCAGAAGCGGCCCGGCGCTGAACAAGAACACCAGGATCGCAAAGAAGTAGATCGCAATTTTTTTGCCCATGATCTCACTCCTTCACCGTAATTTCGCCGGGAACGGCCCGCATGATCAGCAGGATCAGGGCCAGAGTCAGCAGCGCCACGATCACTCCGAGAGCCGCACCCCTGCCGAACTGCAGCATCTTAAAGGATTCGGCCCAAACGTAATACGAGACCAGAGTCGTTGCTCCCCCTGGTCCTCCGCCGGTCATGGAGTAGGTCAGATCGTAACTTGTCAGGCCCATGATCGACTCGTAGATCAAAGCGATGATCATCATCCCCTTGATCTGCGGCAGGGTAATGGAGAAAAGGCGACGGGCCGGTCCCGCTCCGTCCACCTCAGCGGCTTCGTAGATCTCCTTGTTGATTATGCTTAAAGCCGCCATGAGCAGGACGCTGGCGAAGGGGATCTGGGTCCAGATGTGAGCCACCATTACCGAGAACTTCGCCAGAATTGGATGATCGAGCCAGGGGATATAGGAGGAAATGATGCCCAGCTTGAGCAGCAGGGCGTTCAGCACGCCCCAGCGGCTGTGGAAGATCCAGACCCAGATGATCCCCGAAACCGCGCCGGGCATAGCCCAAGGCAGAAGAACCACGGCCCGTACGATGCTCCGACCCACAAACTTGGTGAGCAGCAGCCGGGCGACCCCAAGGGCGATGATGACGATGATTGGGGCGGTGATTATAGTGAAAACCAGGGTATTGAACAGGGCTTCCCGAAAATAGATGCTCGATACCACGTCCACGTAATTCTGGAAGCCCACGAAGGGTTTCACCGGCAGAATCAGCAGAATCTGAAAAAAGCTGTTCCACAGGGCATAGCCGAAGGGGTAGACCGTAAAGACGATGACCATAATCAGGACCGGGAACAGCCATTCGATGGGATAGCGGGACATGTCGCGGGTGGCCATGGCAATCTCCTCTCGAGAATATGTCGGGTTTTGGTCCTCGGAAGTAAGTGATGCGGGTTCCCGGGATCGCTCCCGGAAACCCGCCAGTCATGCGGTCCTATTTCCCCAGCAGTTTCTTATACTCGTTCCATTTCGCGGCGCCCTGGTCCATTACTTCCTTCACTGTGGCGCCGCCTACAAAAGCCTTGGCCATCAACGGCCGGAAGAACTCGCTCCACATGCCCTTCCATTCCGGATTCACGTCGTTTCGTGCCAGCTTGGCCTGGGCTTTGAATTTATCGACATCGATCCAGGTGGCGAAAGCCGCCTGCACGTCCGGATCATCGAACAGGGGCAGAGCAGCGAAGCCCAGACCGTCTTCCACTGCCCAGCGCTTGGCCACCTTGTAGTCACCACCACCGAAAGCTTCAATGAACGTCCAGGCGGCGTTTCGTTGCGCTTCTTTCTCGGCGGCTTGCTGGGTCATGCAGTAGAACTTGGCGAATCCCAGACAGGCACCGGCTTTGCCGGGCATCGTGGTCATATCGAACTCTCCCGCATGCGCCTGAGGTGGTTTGTTCATAGCGGCGAGCATGTAGTTGTACATCACGGTGAAGACGTGCTGCCCGGTGTTCATGGCCACATTGACTTTGGTTTCATGGGATTCGAAGGCCAGAATATCATGCTTGACTCTGGCATCCTGCAGCCACTGAAGGTGCTTGAAGGCCTCTCCGTTCGGGTCGTTGAGCACCGCAGTCAGGTCGTCGTCGAACAGGCTGCCTCCTCGGCCGTACACCTGGGAGGCAAAGGCGGAGTAGAAGTTGGGCAGGCTTGCTTCATACTCGTAGCAGAAGGGATTCTTCATTCCCCCCGCCTTCAACTTGAGGCTTTCGCTCAACACTTCATCCCAGGTCTTGGGAGCGGCCATACCGTTGGCATTGAGGATCTTCTTGTTGTACTGGAAGGTGATCAGGTCGGCGTAGTAGGACAGACCGTACAGTTTTCCATTGTAGGTCATATCCGCCAAAGCGTAGCTGGCAGTCTTGTCTTTGTACTTCTTCACATCCGGGAAATAATCCTCCAGCGAAGCAACCCAACCGGCAGCGGCGAACTCGGGCAACCAGTCCTCGCCGTTGTACATCACGTCGGTCTGGGTTTTACCCTTCAGGCGCAACACCATGGTGTCATGGTACTGGGTCCAGGGATAATCGGTAAGATTGACGTTGATGTCGGGATGCGCTTTTTCGAACTGAGCGATGTTGTCCTGAACCGTGGCGATGTTGTACGACCAGACCACGAACTCCAAGGTAACCGGTCCCCCGGGTGCTGCTCCTCCGCCCTGTCCGCCGCCGAAGGCAAGGGCCGGCAGAAAGAGTAGAGCGAAGAGGAGATACCATCTTGGTTTTGTCATAAAACCCCCCTTATAGATAGGTGTTTTTCTACAGCCTACAACGTAGGCCCAACCATCCATTCTAAGGTACCTAATTCCAGGAATCAAGTTTTTTTTGAGCGACGTCGCTGTCTTGGTCATGGAACGGTCATGGAACTGCGTTCGTGAACAACTGCAATTAATTGACAGCTTCTCCACTGCTCGCGATACTGTCAGAAGAATGGGAAGAGAAAAGGCTTCTGGGCTGGCGCCTAGAGAACGGGTACGTCTTGCCCTGGGCTTTCAGGAACCGGACCGCATCCCCATCGATCTTGACGGCTGGGCCACGTACTTCACCGAAGGGGCGTACAGAAATCTGCTGCAGCACCTCGGGATCGATGAAGAACCGCAGGTAAATGACTGGTTCCTGGTCTCGGGGGTAAACGAGTCGATCCTCCGGCGCTTCGGCGTTGACTTCCGTCGTGTAGCACTCGCTGTTCCGGAGGGATTCCGCAGCAAAACCTATCCGGACGGAAGTTGGGATGACGAATGGGGCGTCCGCAAGCGAAAGGTAGCTCATCCCAGTCCGCGGACCGGGCAAACGGCCTACTACGCCGAGATGATCGAGCCGCCGCTGGCCGAAGGGTCGATTGACGATCTGGAGAGCTATCCCTGGCCCGATCCCGAAGATCCCGGACGCTATCGGGATTTGAGAGAGCGGGTGAAGCTGCTCTACGAAACGACCGACCATGCCCTGGTGGCCGCGGCGATCGGGAACGGCATCTTCGAACAGGCCCAGGCGCTGCGGGGAATCCAGCGTTTCTTCGAGGATCTTCTCATCAACCGGGAGTTTGCCACCCTGCTGATCGACAAGATCCTGCAGATCCAGCTGAGCATCTTCGACAGGTATCTGGCCATCGTGGGTCCGTACGTCGAAATGGTGGAAACCTCGGATGACTACGGCATGCAGACCGGCCCGTTGATCTCCCCGCAGCTGTACCGGGAGATGCTCAAACCGGCTCACGAACGACTGAACCGCTTCATAAAAGAACGAACCGAGGCCAGGATTTATCTGCACTCCTGCGGTTCTATAGCGGATATGCTCGACGACCTGATCGAGGCTGGAATCGAGGTGATCAACCCGGTTCAGCCTCGAGCGCGGAACATGGATTCCGCCGCGTTGAAGAATCGTTTCGGCGGCCGGGTGGTCTTCCACGGCGGCGTGGATGAGCAGTACGTGCTTCCCCGCGGATCGATCGAAGAGGTACATGAAGAGGTGCATCGCCGCATCGAAGATTTTGCGCCGGGGGGCGGATATATCTTCGCCCCTGCCCACAACATCCAGGACGACATCCCTCCGGAAAACGTGGTTGCCATGTTCGAAGCCGCCCTGGAGCACGGACACTACGCCTGAGAAAGCTTTATGAGTATTCCCGTGGATCAATGGCTGCAGATGCTCGAAGATGCCGGCAGCGAGCCGACCGGAGAGAGTCGGATCAGCCGATACCTGCAGAGCAGCTACGACTTCCTCGCCGAGGGCAAACGGGTTCTCGGTCGGTACAGCAACCTTACTAAATATCACCTCGATCGCTTCAAAGCCGATGAGCTGAGCACCGCCCGGGCCCCCGGCCGGGTAAACCTGATCGGGGAGCATACCGACTACAACGGTCTGCCCGTGTTCCCGATGGCCGTGAATCGGGATATGGCCGCGCTGTTTTCACCACGGAACGACCGGAAGGTTGTCATTGCCAACACCGAGCCTGGCTTTGCCGAGCGGTGCTTCGACATAGAGGAGTCTATCCCCCCATACCCGACCGGGGACTGGGGCAATTACTGCAAGGCCGCGGTGCAGGGGCTGCTCGACCACTACCGGCAAAAGCGCCGGGGCGCGGAGCGCTTCCGCGGCTTTGAAGCAACCATCGACGGCGATATCCCGATTGCTGCGGGCATGAGCTCCTCCTCCGCTCTGGTGGTTCTCTGTGCCCTTATTTTTCTTTCCTCGAATCGTCTCGATCTGCATACCACTGCCGAAGGGCTGCTCGAGCTGGCGGACCTTCTGGCCGGGGCGGAACGGTACGTCGGCACCCAGGGCGGTGGGATGGATCAGGCCATCTCTCTGATGGGTGCAAGCGGGCACGCCGTCAAGATCGACTTCTTCCCGCTGAGAATCCGGACTGCGCCGCTTCCGGAGAACTGCTCCATTGTCGTGGCCGACAGCACGGTCAAGGCGGCCAAGACCGCCGAGGCACTGGACAAGTACAACCGCCGTCCTGTAGAGTGCCGTCTGGCCGCCGCGGTTTTGAAGAGGACCTTCAGCGAGCACTACGGGCGGGAGGTTCCCATCTCCCTGCTCGGAGATCTTAAAGAGGAAAAGCTGGCCATAACCGAGTCAGAGATCTGGAAGATAGCCGATGCCGCCCTCCACGAGGATCCGTTCACCCTGGAGGAGATCGCCGGGATTCTCGGTCAGAGCGCGGAGAAAACGGCCGCCCTGTACTGCAAAAGAAGGAACGGATCGATCTTCCCCGAACCGGCGGAGGGCTTCAAGCTGCAGCAGCGCTACCGACACGTGATCGATGAGGGACGCCGGGTCGAGCAGTCCGTACGGGCCTTGGAGGAGGAAGACATCTCGGGCTTCGGTGAGCTGATGAATCGATCCCACCAAAGCTGCAGGGACCTGTACGAGATCAGCTGTCCGGAGCTGGATCGGCTGGTTGATATCTCCCGCGAAGCCGGCGCACTGGGCTCACGCCTCACCGGTGCGGGATTCGGAGGCTGCACCGTCAGCCTGGTGGAGAGCAAGCAGGTGGAAGCGTTCATTCACCAGGTCAACAAGGCCTACTACCGGGATTATCTGGGGCTGGAAGACCGGGAGTTCGGTGCGCTGATCTTCTCCTGTCAGGCTGCAGGAGGAGCCTCCGTTTTCGCCGGCGCTTAATTATTGGAAGGAACAGGAAATGACAAGCAGAGAACGGGTGTTAAAAACCTTGAACCACGAAGAACCGGATCGGGTTCCCCTGGATCTGGGCGCCAGCGTACTGACCGGCATGCACGCGAGCTCGGTGTACAAGCTGCGCCAGGCCCTGAAGCTCGACGAGCCGGGCACGCCGGTGAGAGTGCTGGATCCCTACCAGATGCTCGGGGAAGTGGAGATGGACCTGGTCGATGCCCTGGAGGTGGACGTGGTCCAGGTGCCGGCGGCAACGACCCTGTTCGGCTATAAGAGGGAGGGATGGAAACCGTGGACCCTGCCGGACGGCACACCGGTTTTGGTGCCGGAGAGATTCAACACCATCCCGGAGCCGAACGGAGACGTACTGATGTATCCGCAGGGAGATCGGAGCTTGGCGGCCAGTGGGCGGATGCCGGCGGAGGGGTACTACTTCGACGTAATCGTGCGCCAGCCGCCTATAGATGAGTCGAAGCTCGATCCGGCGGACAACACCGAGGATTTTTCCCCGATTTCGGAGGACGATCTGGCATACTTCGAGAAGGAGGCCGGGCGCTTGTACGGCAACACGGACAAGGCGGTCTTCGCCGGTTTCTGCTTCACCAGTTTCGGGGATATCGCCCTGGTTCCCGCCCCCTGGCTGGAAAACCCCAAGGGGATCCGGGATATCGAGGAGTGGTACGTCAGCACGCTGACAAGGCGGGATTACGTGTACAAGGTCTTCGAAGGGCAGTGTGAAATTGCTCTGGCCAACCTCGAGAAACTGCACCGGGTTCTGGGAAACAAGGTGCACGTTACCTTGATCACCGGCACGGATTTCGGGGCTCAGAACAGCCTCTTCATCTCCAGGCAGTCCTATCGGGATCTGTACAAACCGTTTCACAAGGCTGTCAATGACTGGCTGCACAAACACACGGCTTGGAAGAACTTCATTCACTCCTGTGGATCCGTCGTGGACCTGATTCCGGACTTCATCGAGGCGGGCTTCGATATTCTCAACCCGGTTCAGACCGCAGCAGCTGGGATGGATCCGAAAGGTCTCAAGGAGCGCTTTGGGGATCAGATCGTGTTCTGGGGCGGCGGTGTAGACACCCAGAAGACGCTCCCCTTCGGCACCCCGGAGGAGGTACGGCGGGAGGTCCGGGAAAGAGTGGAGATCTTCGGTAGGGGCGGAGGATTCGTGTTCGCCGGGATCCACAACATCCAGGCCGGCATTCCACCTGAGAATCTGCTGGCCCTCTTCGAGACCTTCCGGGAATGCCGCTAAGCTCCGCCGGATGGCTTTCCAGGCAACCCTCGCATAGCCCTCTGGAATAAATTCAAACGTTGGTGTACAAAGAGCCACACGAATTAAGATGAATCCACTACCCCAGGACCTGCA